>JAHDCZ010000208.1 GCA_020629615.1 Saprospiraceae bacterium | reverse complement strand
TTAGAAATGATATAATAACATTTTGTTATTTTCTTTACAAGTCAATGAAACTCATCTCATCAGCTTTTTCTTAACCCATAGCTATAGCAATGAACTTCCAAAAGTGCTTCGATCTGAATTACAAGAACTTACAAATCACTTAACAAACGTATTCTAATCACTTCTAAGAAAAAAAGCGGTGGATCAAAATCCACCGCCTCAAAATCAAATCTTTATAATTTTTATGGACTTACTTTTTGCTTCATGTCGAATGTTCATCATGTATATTCCTGGTTGATTATCAATTTCTATCGGTATCTCGTTCGATCCAGGGTTTACGGTTACGATTTTATCCTTTACAACTACTTGTCCCATCATATTTGTAATATCAACTTTTAAATCTTTTTTCGTTGATGATCTGATGCTTAAACTTCCATCATTTCTTGATAAAGGATTAGGGAAAAAATTAATTTCTTCTATTCCATCAATATCATAGACATCATTCACAACATTATTTCCGGTCAGAATGATAAAAAAGTCTCCAGGCAAATCAGTAGTCACTCTTGTTACAACTCGCATATAATAATTGGTTGGAACTCCAGGAAAAATACCAAGTGTGTCTGTAAAGATTCCGACTCCATTAGAACCATCATAAAAGAAGCAACTATTTTCAATATTCAATGTATCCACTGCCGTTGAGCAATCTTCAAACAAATCGACAAAGAATAAGGACCCAGGAGTTTCTATTCCGAAATCCATCGTAATTTCTGTATTCTCACCAGAGTTAAACTGATACCATACCTCAGCAAATTCACCACCACTTACATTCCCTAAACAAGATGGAAAAACAAAAGTATTGGGATCAAAAGTAGCTGCCACTGTAGTGCCTTGAACCACTTCATTCGAGCCAATTTCATTTACTGGAGCAATCAAAGCATCGGCACAGAGATCATTACTTGGAGGTTCTGGTGGCTCACTATTTAATAAATCAAAAGTTCCAGATCCAAATTCATCGCCAAAACTGCCAAGACGTAATAGATAAGTTTCTCCAGCAACAACATCAAAAAACAAATTTGAAGTAAAGTTAGAACAACCGGCACCATCGTCATTACACGCCAACATATCAGCTTGTGTCACAGGGCATGTCGCGCCAGCATTATAAACTACCAATCGTGAATCAAAACTGATCATATCACAAGTTGACCAATTGGCTGATCCTGTAAAAGTAGGCGTAAAGGTATACCAAATATCGTTACTTGCAGTAACAAAATTAAATCCGAAACATGTTCCATCACCCGGATGATCAGGACCATCAGTAGAAGCATCTACAATAGTAAATTCTTGTCCTGCTCCTTCAGTCACTTCGATGGCAGAATCACAAAAATCATTTGCTACAGCTGGAATAAATTCCCCAATACTAAAAGTACCGATTCCTTCTTCTCCCGGAGAAACCATACCGTATCCTCCTAATCGTAATAGATAAGTCTCTCCTTCTACTACATTAAATAATAGAGCGCTAGTGGCGTTGGCACAAGT
This sequence comes from Saprospiraceae bacterium, assembly GCA_020629615.1. Classification (GTDB taxonomy): domain Bacteria; phylum Bacteroidota; class Bacteroidia; order Chitinophagales; family Saprospiraceae; genus JAHDCZ01. Next base: position 1,105 of record JAHDCZ010000208.1, on the reverse strand, counting down.
ACCAAAATCTTCATTACAATCCAAGAGATCAGCATCAGTCAATGGACATGTTGCCCCAGCATTATAAACCGCAATCTTGGTATCAAAATCTGCAGTGCCACAAAGTGTCCATTCGACCAAACCCGTTAAGCCAGCCGTATAAGCATACCAAACGTCATTATAAATCGAATCCTGTCCTTCTTCACTGTTACTTGGACAAGGAGAATTTTCATGATATGGACCATCCGTTGTAGCATCGGTTGTAACAAAAGATTTTCCCATTACCTCCCCGATGGCTTCGGCGTCCATACACATATCATTGGTTGGTTGCGCACTGAGACAGCAAGTATAAAGAATTAATAAAAAAGTAAATAAATGTTTCATAGTTCAAAAGTTGGTGTATTAATAGTTTGATTTCTGTTTAAGATACAAAATCTCAACTTTAAACAACAAAATTGAACTTCTAAACCTATGGATTAAAAATGAACGACATTAAAAAAATAGAATTACATATTTCTTCGATACTGTCCACCTACTTCAAATAATGCCTTGGTTATTTGTCCCAATGAATTATGTTTACAAACTTCCATCAATGCTTCAAAAATATTTTCATTTTGAATCGCCACTTGTTGGAGCGCCTTCATTCTGTCCGGTGTATCTGATTCATTAGAAGCATGCAAATTTTTCAAAGTGCTAATTTGAAATTCCTTTTCTTCTTCTGTAGCTCGTATCACTTCAGAAGGAATAATTGTCGGGGATCCTTTAGAACTCAAGAATGTATTAACACCAATAATTGGAAATTCTCCAGAATGCTTAAGATGTTCGTAGTACATACTCTCTTCTTGTATTTTACTTCTTTGATACATCGTTTCCATTGCCCCGAGTACTCCTCCCCTTTCAGTCAAACGATCAAATTCGAGCAAGACCGCTTCTTCAACCAAGTCGGTTAATTCTTCTATAATAAACGCACCTTGGATAGGATTTTCATTTTTTGCTAAACCCAATTCTTTGTTGATGATCAACTGAATCGCCATCGCTCGTCGTACGGATTCTTCTGTAGGAGTTGTGATCGCTTCATCATAAGCATTGGTATGAAGCGAATTACAATTATCATAAATCGCGTACA
>JAHDCZ010000065.1 GCA_020629615.1 Saprospiraceae bacterium | reverse complement strand
TGTCAAATTTCTTCCTTTATGACTTCTCAAAAAGGATTGCAAAGATACTACAAATAATAGCAGTCTTGCAAACATTTTTTATAAAAATTATAAGAATCTTTTTAATTCATACTTTCCCATTCGGCGAAAGCCTCATAATCAGATACTTACAAGTTTTGTTTCTATTCTTTTTTTCCTCCTTTGAGGTTATCTTGTAGTACTTTTAATTCATCCCACTCGCCTTTTGCAGCTAAAGCCGCTTGCTCAGGCCATGTCGTAGGATCGTGCATTTGATATCTACTCCCCGCCGCCAACAAATATTCTTTTAAAGTCTCGGCTGGTGTGTTTGCCATAACTTCAAATGTTGGAACTCCGTTGGAGACCATAATCTCAGCAATTTTAGGACCTATTCCTTCGATCTTTTTTAAATCATCTGGCTTTACATCTGCTGCTGGAGTTGGTGCTGGCGCTTCTTCTTTCACCTCTTCCTTCACCTCTTCAACAGGTGCAGATTTTTCTTCTACCTTAGGAGCAGGAGGTGGTGGTGCCGGAGCATCATCCGCTAACTGCGACTTCAACTGTGAGAAAACATCTAATTCGCCAAGTGTTGTTTTCTCCACTTTAGCCGAAGCCTTCTTAATTGAATCTCGCGTTTCTTTTCTAGCTGCCGCCTTCTCGGATCTTACAGTATCATCTGCTTCTCTCTTGATATCATCGACATAACGAGTGTGAGAAACAAGAATTCTCTTATCGTCTCTATTAAACTCAATTACTTTGAAAGTTAATGTTTCATCTACATTAGCGGTTGAGCCATCCTCTTTCTTGATATGCTTAGATGGAGCAAATGCTTCCAAACCATAAGGCATTTGTACAATGGCTCCACGATCATCTCTTCTCATAATCGTTGCTTCGTGGTAAGATCCAACTGGGAATACATTTTCAAAAGTATCCCAAGGGTTTTCTTCCAATTGCTTGTGACCTAATGCCAACTTTCTATTTTGCGTATCAATTTCCAAAATCTGGATATCAATCTTCTCTCCTACTTTTGTAAATTCTGATGGGTGACTAAATCTCTTGGTCCATGAAAGGTCAGAGATGTGGATCATACCACCGATTCCCTCTTCCAATTCTACAAACACGCCATACGGTGTCAAATTCTTAACCTCACCAGTAAATTTGTTTCCAACAGGGAACTTCTCGGCAATAACACTCCAAGGATCAGCAGATAATTGCTTCACACTTAAAGACATCTTTCTTTCATCTCTATCAATGGTTACAACCTTTGCTTCGAATTCTTGATTCAAAGTAAAGAAGTCTCTTGCATTAACTGGTTGATTACTCCACGTCACTTCAGAAACGTGAATCAATCCTTCTACCCCTGGAATAATTTCTAAGAACGCACCGTAATCTTCGATATTGACAATCTTACCTTTTACTACAGTACCTTCAGCAATATCCTTGTCTAAAATCTCCCACGGGTGTGGTTGTAATTGCTTTAATCCAAGAGAAATTCTTTTCTTGTTCTCATCAAAATCAAGAACAACAACATTTAATTTCTGGTTTAATTCAAGCACTTCATTCGGGTGATTAATTCTACCCCATGAAATATCTGTGATGTATAAAAGACCATCAACACCTCCTAGATCCATAAAAGCTCCGAAGTCTGTAATATTCTTAACGATACCTTCAAGTACTTGACCTTTTTCAAGACCACCGATAATTAAGTCTCTTTGCTCTGCCAAATCACTTTCGATAAGCGCTTTGTGAGATACAACAGCATTCTTAATGGTTTCATTAATTTTAACCACTTTGAATTCCATTACCTTCCCTACATACACATCATAATCTACAATCGGCTTGATATCTATCTGTGATCCCGGCAAGAATGTTTCTAATCCCGAACAATCTGCGATCAATCCACCTTTGGTTTTACTTACAATTTTACCGGTAATAATTGTTCCATTCTTATAAGAATCAACCAACATATCCCAAGATCTCATCAACTTTGCCTTTCTTCTTGAAAGCACTAATTGACCTCTATAATCTTCTTTTTCTTCTACGTAGACTTCAACCTCATCACCAGGTTTTAATTCTGGCATATCTCTAAACTCAGACAAACTTACCAAGCCATCTGATTTATAATTAATATCAAGAACAACGTCCCCAGCATTAATGGCATTCACCTTACCTGTTACGATTTCGTTTTCTCCTACAGAATTTAACGAAACTTCGTAATCCTTGATGTAGTCTTCGACTTCTTTTTCGGTGTAGGAAAGTGTGTGTTTATTTCCAATTGTCCAATCAAAATCATCATGAGCCGTTCTGACTTCGGCCTCAATAACAACTTTTTTAGGAGCTTCCTCTTCTGGAGTTGCGGTAGCTACAGGTTTAATTCTAGCCTTTGATCCACTTTTTTTTCCTTCGCCCTCTTCAGCAGCTTTTTCTTCAGGCGTATTCTCAGTTGCTTCAACTGCATTTTCGGCAGCAGCATCTACAACCTCTTTGATTTCTTTTTCGTCAGACATCTTGTCTTTAAAATTTGTATGCTTGATCAGTATCAAACAGAGATGAAAAAATAATTTGGGCGGCAAAGGTAATGGTTTTTTTATGTTTTACAAACCCTTGGACTTTGATATTCGAGGAAACTCGAATAAAAAAAAGATTTAGAATAGCCCATCAATTAAAAAAATTATTCTATTTCGTATTTTACCAAAAATAGAAAGATATGACATCCAACAGACCATGGCTCACATCATACGCTCCAGGAGTACCTGTTAATATTGATCCAGATATCTACCCCTCTGTCGCCAAATACTACGATGAGCGATTTGAAAAATTTAAAAAGCGTCCGGCATTTGAATGCATGGGAAAGACTTTGAACTTTGGCGAGGTCAATCAATTGTCTGATCAATTTGGCGCCTACTTACAGTCACGTGGTTTAGAAAAAGGAGATAAAGTAGCTCTTATGATGCCTAATCTTTTGCAATATCCGATTGCTCTTTTTGGATTGTTAAAAACAGGCATGATTGTGGTCAACACCAATCCTCTTTATACGGCGAGAGAAATGGAACACCAATTCAAAGATAGCCAAGTCAAAGCCATAGTAATATGTGAAAACTTTGCACACAATCTGGAGAAAATTATTGGCAACACGGACATCAAAGTGGTTGTGACGGCAAGTATTGGAGAAATGCTTGGCGGCATCAAAGGGAAGATGGTCAATTTTGCTGTTCGTAAAATTAAACGAATGGTTCCGGCCTTTAATATTGCGAATACGGTCAGTTTTAAAGATGCTTTGAAACAAGGTAAAAAATTCTCAATTACTCGGGCTGAAGGAAAAGGAGAAGATGTGATTATCCACCAATATACCGGTGGAACGACTGGCGTTAGTAAAGGGGCTATGCTGACCAATAGAAATATCATGGCCAATATTTTGCAAATGCAAGTTACTTGGAATGAAGTCATCAAACCTGGAGAAGAAGTAATTTTAACTGCGCTACCTCTTTACCATATCTTTGCATTGACCGTGAATTGTTTGGGGATTGGTTCTATGGGAGCCTGTAATGTATTAATTACCAATGCACGTGATTTACCAACCGTCGTAAAAGCTTTTGAAGAGAAATCAATCACAGTCTTTACGGGGGTGAATACTTTATTCAACGCCTTACTGAATTCTGAAGATTTCACTAAACTTGATATTGCATCAACCCTTAAATTAACTGCTGCAGGAGGGATGGCACTTCAAAATGCGGTAGCCATAAATTGGAAAGAAAAAACGAAAACTGAAATTTTAGAAGGCTATGGCCTCACTGAATCTTCTCCAGCAGCCACTTTCAACCCTCTTCACGGTAAGAGTCGATTGGGTACTATAGGCATCCCTTTATCCTCAACAGTTCTTAAAATTGCGGATGAGCAAGGCAATGAGTTGCCTTACGGCGAAGTCGGGGAAATACTTATCCAAGGACCTCAGGTAATGAAAGGATATTTTAATCGTCCAGACGAATCTGCAAAGGTGTTAAAAAATGGTTGGCTACACACTGGTGATATGGCCATCATGGACGAGGATGGATTTGTAAAAATTGTTGACCGCAAAAAAGATATGATTCTAGTATCTGGCTTTAACGTCTATCCAAACGAAATTGAAGACGTCGTTGCGATGCACCCGAAAGTATTGGAAGTCGCTGCTATTGGAATACCCAATGAAAAATCTGGAGAGCTTGTCAAAATTTTTGTAGTCAAAAAAGATAAGTCACTCAAAGAAGACGAGTTGATCCAATACTGTCGCGAAAATTTGACGGGATATAAAGTACCGAAAGCTGTTGAATTCCGTGAAGAACTCCCAAAGACCAACGTCGGTAAAATCTTACGACGTAAATTGAGAGAAGAATAAGTTCATATAAAAATGAAGCTTAAAATTCTGCATTTCCAGGATACCTTGGAAATGGAATTACGTCTCTAATATTTGACATTCCAGTAATGAATTGGACTAATCGTTCGAATCCAAGTCCATAGCCTGCATGTGGGCAGGTTCCAAACCTCCTAGTATCTAAGAACCAACTCATTTCTTCTTGAGGGACATGCATCTCATCCATTCGTGCGGTCAAAACATCCAATCGTTCTTCCCTTTGTGATCCACCGATGATCTCTCCGATTCCTGGGAAAAGAACATCCATAGCTGCCACCGTTTTTCCGTCATCATTCATTCGCATGTAAAAGGCTTTGATTTCTTTCGGATAGTCTGTCAAAATTACGGGCTTTTTAAAATGCTTTTCTACCAAATAGCGTTCGTGCTCAGACTGAAGATCAGCTCCCCATTCGTTAATCAAAAATTTAAATTTCTTCTTTTTATTTGGTTTAGAATTTCGTAGAATATCAAAAGCTTCAGTATAAGTTAAACGAACAAAATCATTATCAATGCAGAAACTGAGCTTTTCCAATAGAGGCATTGGCGAACGATCTTTTTCAGGCTTTGATTTTTCCTCGTTAATTAATCGTGTTTGCAAAAATTCTAGATCTTCTGCACAATGATCGAGACAGTATCGAATGACATATTTCATCATTTCCTCAGCCAAATCCATATTGTCATTTAGATCTGCAAAAGCTACCTCTGGTTCGATCATCCAAAATTCCGCAAGGTGTCTTGAGGTATGAGAATTTTCAGCCCTAAACGTGGGACCAAAAGTATACACCTCACTTAATGCCAATGCTCCTAGTTCGGCTTGTAATTGGCCAGAAACAGTAATATTTGTTGGTTTTCCAAAAAAGTCTTGTTTGAAATCCACTTCTCCATCATCCGTTTTTGGAACGTCTTTTAAATTCAATGTGGTAATCTGAAACATCTCTCCTGCTCCTTCGGCGTCAGAACCTGTAATGATGGGAGAATGAATATTCACGAAACCTTTGTCGGAGAAGAATTTGTGGATTGCAAAAGTCACCGCATGTCTTATTCTAAAAATTGCACTGAAGGTATTCGTCCGGAATCTTAAATGAGCAATCTCTCTTAAAAACTCCAAACTGTGTCTTTTGGGTTGGAGAGGATATTTTTCAGGATCACTATCACCTAGTATTTCAAAATTGCTAACTTGAATTTCAACGGTCTGTCCTTTCCCTTGGGACTCTACTAGTTCTCCCACTACTTTGATCGCAGCCCCTGTTGTGATTCTTTTGATTTGGCTAGCGTCAAAATTTTCAAAATCCACAACAGCCTGCATAGTCTTTAAACAGGAGCCATCATTGATTGCGATGAATTGATTATTTCGAAAAGTCCTTACCCATCCCATCACTGTCACTTCCGATCCAACCTGACCGTTTTCAAATAATGCTTTTATTTTCGTTCTCTTTGCCATAATCCATTTATAAAATAGGACGCAAGTTAGCCAAAAAAATAAAAGGAATTTATTCTAAGTACTAGGGATTTGTCTTTCGATGGAAGATAAAACTGTTAAACTATTATCGTACGCTTCTTGCATTTGGTCTTGATTCTTTTGTCCAGCAAAAAGAGCCAATTCGCAAGACTTTAAAATGCTCACAAATTTTTCATTGGTATCATGATCAACTTGTAATGCATTTAGTTTATCGGCTACATTTGACTTACTTATTTCAGAAGGAGGAATCCCTAATTTATCAGAGATAAAAGTCAGCATAGCTTTGGATACTTCGTTGAAAAATCCTTTGTGATCTCCATCGTTTTTTAGCCTTTCGGCGAATGTTAATTTTTGGATAGCAACCTTGGTCGCTCTTTCCAGTTTTAATTTTTCTGGATCGATACCTTCTAGTTCAATTAGCTTCTTTTTCTGAAACAATATCCACATTAGCCCTAAGGCAAAAATCCCTAATATGATCCAATAAAATATAGATTTAAAAAAAGATTTACCGATTGGTCGCAAGGAAGTAGAAGTTGCCAAAGGCGCCAATTGAAAATGCTGATCAGCTAAAGCTTTAGAATCGTCAAGGATTGATTTTCCAGTCCCTTGTCTTACTACTAGATTGGGTGTTGTTGTCTCTAATGTTTGATAAACAGCACTATCTGTATTGAAATAACTTACCGTTGGTTTTATCCTATAGTTTTTTGCTTTTTTCGGAACGAGTAAATACTCATACACATTTTTGTGATAGATCGATTGATTTTGAACCGTTAAATCTTCTTTGATCAAATTGGGGTCATACACTTCTATATCAGGACCAAAATCCAAAACTGGTGCCAATACTTTTTTGCTATCTCCATTACCTGAAATTTCAAGGTAAAGTGTGGCAGCATCATCTGTGGTAATCTTATTGTTTTTCAATTGCGCTTTCAAAGAATATTTACCGATTGCCCCATTATAATTAGGAGGAGGATTTGAGGGTAAATTTTTGATCAATATGTTCAATCCATTAGTTGTATAGGGCACTCTCTTATAAGAATTAAAGAAAAAACCTTGTCTTCGATTGTCTGGAATAAATATAGTAAACGAGGCAGGAGAAATTTCAAAATTACCCGCAGTTTGAGGAAAAAGTGCTACACCCCTAATGGTCGAAACGAAGTATTCTTCATTTTTTATGATCTCTCTTGTTGTCGAACTCTTAACATTCATGTTTTGGGCGAAGAATCCATCAAAATCTGATTCTTTCTTAATTTCTGCCGTTCGCACATTTTGATTCACTTTGAAAAAAAGCTTATAAATCAAATTAATTTGTTGCCCTACATATCCGACAGAATCCGATGATTCCAAGATAATATAATAAGGTTTTACATCCTCATTTATTTTACTCGATTTTTTACGCGGAAGAACATTTATACTCAGTGAGTTAGAGGTCACTTTTTTTCCTCTCACTAAGATCGTTGCAGGATCAATCACTATTTGTCCAGATCGTTTTGGTCTGAGCTCATATGTAATCGAATAACTGGAAGATCGTTGTCCATTAATAATTCTAGTTGAGTTTTGTGAAGAGGGACCACCGACAATATCAAAACCATCAAAATCTGGTGGAGAAAAAGAATTCCCTTCAGCGTTTTTCAATTCAAAAACAACAGTCAAGTAAGAATCTTGAAATAATTTTTCTGCATCCGTACTCGCACGAAAAATCTGAGCATCAATCGTGCTGCTCATAAATAAGAAAATAGCTAGTATCCAATACTTCATTTATATGCGTCTCAGTTTTCTTTTTTTCTTATTCGGTTTTTCTTCTACTGGTTTTCTTTTCTTGGATTTAAAAAAGTCAGGAGTATTCAATAAATCATTCTTCCAGATATCCATTTGGCTATGCTGTCGGATCCCATCGGGGTTGTCCAATACAACAATCGTCAAGGGCTCTGATTTCAATTGTCCTTCTTTTGTTTCACAGATAGCGGGATCTATATGATATATACCAGGTTCTGTAGGCATCAAACGGTAAGAATAGGAGTATTGAGAATTTGTCTCTCCATTGATCATTGTGATTGAAGATGACATATTGGGTCCGGACAGGAGATCAAAGTTATCTAAAGATGGAAATTCAATATCTCCCTTGATATTCTCAAGAGCATACGATAGTTCAAAATAATTGCCAAGATATACCGTGTCTAGACTTGTCATAGCTGTGAACTTGCTTTGTGACAAAGCACCATTCGCGACAAGCAAAAAACTTAGCACGCAGAAATATTTCAGTGCTTTCATTTACCAATCTTTTACGGGTCTTCTTTTTTTAGATTTTCCACGTCTCATTTTTTCGTGGACTTTCTTTTCTTCGTTTTCGGCCACCTGCAATAGCTTTTCGGCTTCTTCTTTTGTTAGTTCTTCTGGGTCTCCAGCTTGTGCGCCTTCACCCTCTTTATCCTCGTTACCTTCCTTACCATCTTGCTGTTCTCCTTCTTGCTGTTGGCCCTCTTGTTGTTCTTGCTGCTCCCCTTCCTGCTGTTCTCCATCTTGTTGATCCTGCTGTTCTCCTTCTTGTTGCTCGCCTTCTTGTTGTTCGCCTTCTTGTTGTTCTTGTTCTTCTCCTTCTTGGCTATCTCCTTCCTGTTGCTGCTGTTGTTGCTGTTGTTGCATTTGTCTCAGCATTTGCTTTGCCATCATCAGATTGCGCTTAGAATCTTCATCATCAGAATTATATTTCAGAGCCTCTTTGAAAGATTGAATACTTTCGTCAAATTTTTGTTGGTTGAACAACGAATTACCCAAGTTGTAGTGCGCTTTGCTTTTCACTAAATCATCATCAGCATATCCTAAGGCTTTGTTGTAAGCCTCAGAAGCTTCTTCGTATCGCTCTTGCTGATAAAGAGTATTGCCAAGATTAAAATTTGCTTTGGCCCCTGGTTCTTTTTCTAGCGCTTTGAGATAAGCTTCTTCTGAGGCAGAGTAGTCATTTTTAAGATAACTGCTGTTGCCCTCTCTCAGAAATTCATGAGCTGATTGGGCGTCCATTTGAAAACCAGAGACGCATAAGAAAATGACGGCGATGTATTTATTCAAACTCATTTCTAAATTCTCTTTTTCTATTGTTTAACAAATATTCAATAATAAAAAACAAAATTCCAAAGAAAAGGAAGTATTGAAAGTAACTGTTGTAGTCCGTAAAAGATTGTTCATCCGATTCAATCTTTTCCATTCTACTTATTTCTGATTGTATGGATTCGATCACTTTGTCCTCATCGCTGATCAAATAGGATTTACCATTTCCTGCGGTTGCCAGATCTTTTAGCATTTGAATATTGAGGGCCGTTTTGATGGGTCTATTCAACTCGTCTTTTTTATATTGGGTCTTGCCTCTTTCCATCACAGGAATATAACCTCCCTCTGATGTACCCACACCAATGGTATGGATGATGATTCCTTTTTGAGCTACCTCTCTTGCTTTTTCCAGAGCCTCTTCTTCGTGGTTTTCACCGTCAGTCATTATGATTAATGCTTTTTTGTATTTATTGTCTTTGGTATAAGACTCTTCGGCAAATTGGATTGCCTCTGCGATATTTGTCCCTTGAGTACCAGCCATCGAAGTACTTGCTGATTTTAAAAATAGCTGTACCGCGGCAATATCATTTGTGATGGGTACTTGTAAATAAGCACTTCCGGCAAACAAGATCAGACCAATTTTTTCACCACGTAGATTTTGGGCTAATCGTTGCGTAAATCGCTTTGCACGTTCAAGACGGTTGGGAGAAATATCCTCTGATAACATACTAAGAGAAATATCGAGCGCGATAAAAACTTCGGTGCTTTTCACTTTAACGGACTCTTTTTTATAACCCCACTGAGGATTTGCCCATGCGATCACCAAAAATAAAACGCTCAAACAAAGGAAAACTAACTTTAATCTCTTCTTCCATTGAGATAGAGAAGGTAATAATCGATCAATTAAATCTTCATTTCCAAAAGTCGATCTTTTCTTCTTCCACAAATAAAGACCAAGGAAGTAGACCAATACCATAATTGGTATTAGGATTAGAAAAAATAAATTGTCGATATGTTCGAATCTAAACATTAAGGAAATGTATTGAGTATAGTGTTTTGCAATAAAAACCCTAGCAGCATCAATATTAGGCCTAAGCCTAAAAACCATGGATATTCTTCTGTATATCTGTTGATCACTGAGGTTTCTATTTCTGTTTTTTCGAGGGTATCTATCTCTTCATAAATTGTTTTTAGGGCTTCCGCCGAAACAGCTCGATAATATTTACCACCCGTCTTTCCAGAAATCTCTTTGAGCAAGGCTTCATCCAGCTCTCCTCTCACAGAACCAAATCGAAAACTTCCAGATCCAAAACCATTGGGTTGATTGACACGACCGTTGCTACCAATACCAATTGTATAAACTTTAATTCCAAATTTACTTGCAATATCTGCCGCAGTGATCGGGTCAATGTAGCCCATATTATTCACCCCATCTGTTAACAAGATGATTATTTTACTTTTGGATTCACTATCTTTTAAACGATTGATTGCTGAAGACAAGCCCATTCCGATAGCTGTACCATCTTGCAACATACCACATTGCAGGCGCGCCAAAAAATTAATTAAAATCTCGTGATCGGTCGTTAAAGGACATTGGGTAAATGATTCACCACCAAATACCACTAAACCGATGCGATCGTACTGCCTCTTTTGGACAAATTCAATGGCCAATGACTTGGAAACTTCAATTCGATTGGGTCTAAAATCTTCTGCTAACATACTGGTTGACACGTCCATCGCCACGAGTATGTCAATGCCTTCTGCTTTGATTTCTTCTTCGGATAACATAGTCTGAGGGCGGGTCATTGCAATGACTAAACTGACAAAAGAGATCAATTTTAGTAAAGGTAATATCTTAGCAAGAAGAGTACGCCAAGATTGCCCATCCAATCCACTAATTGATGAAAGATTCAATTCTGCAGTTGGGGATGGCTTTTTGAAGTATCGCCAAATAATCAGTGCTGGTATCAACAACAGTAACACCAAGAACTCGGGATTTGCTATGATTATATTATTAAACAGCTCCACTTTCGTTCTCTTGGTTTGGTTCTATAATTTTCACTTTAGTCTTTTCCACAAAGTCTTCTGCATTGTTTAAGAACTTGCTATTTAAATCTTCAGGCGGATTCGCTTTGGCAAATTTTACTAGATCTGCAATCTGTAATATTTCCACTAAATTCTTTTCATGCTCGCGATCAAAATCAGTTTTTGAAAGTTCTTCTTTGATTTCATTCGTCGTAGATTCTAAGGCATTAATTTCAAATCGATTTTCCAAATACTCTCTGATGATATATGTCAATCTAGATTGATACTCTTTAATTTGTCCTTTTTGCCATAATGCTGCTTCTCGTAAGGATTTCAGTTTATCTAATGCAACAATATGTGCAGGGATAATCACTTCTGGAACTTCCTCAACTTCTTCTTCAAGCTTTTTAAATTTTCGGCTAATAAAAAACAAAAGTACTCCTATGAATAATGCTGCCAATGCATATAATAGAGTCTTATAATCCTCCCAGGTTTTTCCCTCTTTTAATATGGTTTTGATTGGCATGAGGGGAACCTCTTGTTCTTCCATTCCTTCCGGAATATTGACAAAAATAACGGGAGGTTGATTGAGTACTTGCCTCATTGAATCTCTTGCATTCGCAAAAACATATTTTGGCTGAACGAGCTGATAAACTCCTGGATCCCAAAAAGTAACACGAAAGACATTCGTCGCTACATTGGACCCGCTTCCATTGGATTCCCATTGAATCTGGTCATTGGAAATGAATGCGGCATTTGAATTATTATTAAACAATCCATAATCCAGAATTTCCATGTCTGGGCTTTCATAATTACCCAAACTATCTGCTTCATTAATAAAACTAAAGAGGGTTGTCGGTTTCATTAGCGAAGAAATATCGATTCCTTTTAGTGGAATTTTTTCTCTTGAGGTCATTTTCAGCGTAAGCTCTACAGGTGTTCCTACCACGATGGTATCTTGAGAAAATGACATATCCATTACAGCTTGACTGTAAGTAATATTTGCCCACAGGAAGAGGTTAAGAATAATTAGGATTCTTCTGATCATCGTCCTCGTTTTTTAAAAAATTTGAGCAATGATTTTACATAATCTCCCGACGTATTGATATCTACTGTATCCGTCCTCGTTTTATTGAAAGTATTTTTAAATGCTTGGTAACTTTCTTGAAACTGCTGCTTGTATTGTTCTCTCACTTTTTTTGATCCTGTATCTATCAAACGACGCTCACCAGTTTCCAAGTCACGTACATGAATCAAACCTACATTTGGCATTTCGCGCTCTCGCTCATCATAGACATTGATTCCGACAATATCGTGTCGCTTTGAGGCAATTCGCAAAGGGTCTTCGTATTGATCACAAATAAAATCAGAGATGATAAAAGAAATCGTTTTCTTTTTCTGTACACTGTTCAAATATTCAAGTGCCTTGCTTAAACTTGTTCCTTTGTGCTCTGCTTTAAAGTCAATTAATTCTCTAATAATTCTTAGGATATGTTTCTTTCCCTTCTTGGGGGGAATATATTTTTCGACCTCTCCAGTAAATAAAATAGCACCTACCTTATCGTTGTTGCTCATGGCAGCAAAAGCGAGGACTGCACTGATCTCAAGAATGATTTCATTTTTGAATTGGTTTTGTGTTCCAAACAAAGCAGATTGACTGATATCAACTAAGAGCATTAGTGTCAATTCTCTTTCTTCCTCAAATACTTTTATGAAGGGGTCTCCTGTCCGGGCTGTAACATTCCAATCAATATTTCTAACATCATCACCGTATTGATAATCTCTCACTTCACTAAAAGACATCCCTCGACCCTTAAAAGCACTGTGATATTCTCCAGAGAATATGTGCTTACTGAGGCCTTTTGTTTTGATCTCAATCCGTCTTACCTTTTTTATCAACTCTGCAGTATCCATTAGTTTTCGAGTAAGATTTTTTGATACTTGTTAGACAATTCATCTTTCACTTCTGAGTAAGGCAAGAAGATGGTTTTTGATCCAAAGATGGTTGAAAACTCCGTTGATAGATTAAGTCCATTATTAGAAAGACTTAAGTATTCAAATTCTTGATTTTGCAACCAAACTCTAATCATTTTTTCTTTGAATGGTGGATATTCTGTTTTGTGTCTTTCGACGAATGATTCTATGATTTCATGAATATTATTGGAAGCAAAAAGATCTTCTGAATCTAAAAATTCACCATTAGTACGATCAAAAATAAATGCTTTTCTGATGTTAGTGTCTTTCCAATTATTTTGAAAACTTAATAGGCCACTGATAAATTGCTCCGAGAAATGATGAATATCGACCCAGCCATTTGCGACAAACTTGAATCTTGATTCCGGATGATCCAATAGTTCTAGGGTCAATAAATTTTTCATTTCTAGACGATACTTTTTACTCCAAGCCTCGATTTCTTTATCAAACCATTCATTAAATTTTGGATCTTTGGCAACTGGATACACCAATTCCAATCTAGTATTATAATCTGCTTTTTCTTGACAATCAAATGCTAGTTCGTCTACCAAAGGGATCTTTGCAAGTATTTCTTCATGATTGCTTTTGACCAATTTTAATTTACAAATATGGTCTGATCGGTACTCTAGGAATAATTTGTCATAGACAGAAGTCATTTCTGATAGATCGACCAGAAAAATATTTTTTTCAATAGGATCAAGCGAGTAATCAAATTCTGCTCCATCCAGGATGATGTTTGCTTTATCAATTTTGCCCAGCTTTTTCTCGAGTTGTAATTTGATCGGCACTTGATCGATTTCTCCTCTGTAGACTTTCGTCCAATTATTTTTTGAGCAAATTGATTTGTTTTTAAAATTATTGACCCGTTTTAAATTTATGGGATGGGACATGTTATGATCAATATGTTTCCAATCTCCTAAAATGATTCCATTATCGATTTTAAAAATTAAATGAGCACTGATATTGTCGTTGTCGTCTGTCTCCAAGACTTCGTATTGTCCATTGACCAAGGATCCTTCCAATTCAAATTTGGATCTTGACTCGACATATTCATAATATCCTATGATAGTAGAATCCATATTGGCCAATACCATTCTAATATGATGAATATTAGCCAATGTTCCCTCGTATATGTTTAGATTATCGATGCTTTCCAAATCAAACATATTGAGCAGCTCACTTTCGTATGCACTCTTTTGCCCATTCCCCGTCAAGGGAAGAAAAAGAAGCATGACAAAAAGAAATTTGATCTTGTCAAAACAAATTAAAAAGCTAGTATGGAAAGACAACTTTATCACGGTACTTCAACAGTGTTCAAAACTTTGGTGACGATATCCTCTTGAGTAATATTTTCGGCTTCTGCCTCGTAGGTTATTCCTATACGATGTCTCATGACATCTTTACAAACGCTACGCACATCTTCTGGAATCACATAGCCACGACGATTTAAAAAAGCATAGGCTTTGGCAGCTTTCGCCAAATTGATGCTAGCTCTAGGTGAACCTCCATAACTTATCAAAGGAGCTAGATCACCCAATCCATAATCTTGTGGATTTCTTGTTGCGAAAACAATATTTAAGATGTAAGACTCTATCTTCTCATCCATATAAATTTTATCTACGGATTCTCTTGCTTTTAAAATTTGATCCGGTTTAACGACGGCGTCAATTTTTTGCAATGTTTCTCCCAAGAGTGTTTTTCTAATAATTCCTCTTTCCTCCTCCAGGCTTGGATACGTGATATTGACCTTTAACATAAAACGATCCATTTGGGCTTCAGGTAAAGGGTAGGTCCCTTCTTGCTCGATCGGATTTTGCGTTGCCAACACTAAAAATGGCTCGGCCAGCTTGAAGGATTCTTTGCCAATAGTGACTTGACGTTCTTGCATTGCCTCTAATAGAGCCGATTGTACTTTTGCTGGTGCTCTATTAATCTCATCCGCCAAAATGAAATTGGCAAAAATAGGCCCTTTTCTTACAGTAAATTCATTCTTCGAAGGATTGTAAATCATCGTTCCGATAATATCAGCTGGTAACAAATCGGGAGTGAATTGAATACGACTAAACTTGGCATCAATGGCAGAAGAAAGTGTTTTGATCGATAGGGTTTTTGCCAAACCAGGAAGACCTTCCAAAAGAATATGTCCTTTAGCCAATAAGCCCAAGAGCAATCTTTCGATCATATATCCTTGACCGACGATTACTTTAGAAGTTGCCGATTTAATATCATCCACAAAAGCACTATCAAGGAAAATTTGCTGATTTAATGCTTCTATGTCTACTGATGTTTCCATGTACAATAATATTTAGAGAAAAGTAAGTGAAATCAAATAAGTACCACAAATTTGGCAATTTTCGTGATAATCATATAGAAATAAACAATATTTGTAAGTATGCTAAAATAACGAACGATTTCGTAGTTTGATTTTGGCGCGAAGGCTTTAACTAAAAATTAACGGCGTGAACTATAGATTTGTATACCTGCTCTTATTTTCAAGTTTGTTTTTTGCCTGTAAATCAGCGGAGAAACTAGCTCAAGAAAAATTGGCTTGGGAAGAAGCGGCTACTGCGATCAAGGAAATTAAAAAAGGAGGATTGGTTGTATTGATCCCTTCTCACAAGGAAAAATTCAAGGCTATTGATCGCCTCTTGGCTAGCAAAGATGTATCTGAAAAAAGGAAAAAGGAAATACAAGAAAACAAAGATAGAGATATATTGAGCATAAAGGAATACTCAAAAAAAATGATTGGGGCTTTTCGGGAACAATACAAATTCTCATCAATCTATTTTATAGCCGATAGTTCTTTTAATGAATTTAAAGCTGGTAAGAGAGAAAAAATTTTTTTTAACGATTCAATGCAGATTGATAACTCGATAAAAATGGACTATCCAAATAGCTATCGATTAGGTATCAGATTAGGCAGTGATCAAATAATCGTTATTAGAGACAAAAACGGACAATTAATGAAAGATCCATTTCCTTGGAGACACACTTACTATTTTTGGATGGGTATTGGTTTTAATGCATGGGTTGATAATATTGAAGCGATGAAAAATGATGCTGGTCGCTTTTCTCGTAGATTTAATAAATTTTATAGAAGCGTGATGGAAAAAGAAACTAACATTAGATTGAATCAATGACCACGAGAACGATTCTTACTTCATTAATATATTTACTATTATTCTCTTCTTGTAAGGTCAATACCCTCTGGTATCACTCAGAATCCGGGTATGAAAAATTTGAATTTTCTAATTTCAAAATAAATGCTTCTGAGCAAGATCAATTTATTTATACTCATGTGAAAAACAACGATAAACTCGTAACTATAGGCTCCTACGTGCTATGTGATGACAATACCTTGTATTTATATTTTGATTCTACCATTCAAAAAACTCATTTATTACCTATAGATCGTGGACAATTTATTTTGACTAAATCCTCTGATGCCGAGGAATCCCTCGTTTCTAAAATTTCTGTATTGGACAAGTACAGCAAACAAGCATTGAGTTTTATTAACATCGAAGGGTATCACAAAAGAAAAAAAGTGTTATCATCACAGCCCATCGATGAAGGGCATTTATATCTGAATCCTCCTTTACAAATTGATAGCCTTTCTATTTTCTATTTGAATAAGACCATACCAAGTCAACTGAGTAT
>JAHDCZ010000207.1 GCA_020629615.1 Saprospiraceae bacterium | reverse complement strand
ATGTAAACTTATAAGATAAAAATTAAATTTGTAGTGTAATATTGACCCTTATGAGTGACCAAGTAAAACCCTCTTTTTTTCAAGAACTATGGAATCGAAGATTTTTTCAATTCCTTGCCACATATATTGCGGTATGTTGGGGTATTGTTCAGTTTTTATTATTTGCTGTTGAGCGGTACCAATGGGACAATTCTGTGATTGAGAAATTTCTATTATTTGCCATTATTATGCTACCTGCGGTCTTGGTTTTTATCTATAATCACGGTCGGGCGGGCGATGACGAATGGAAACCCTATGAAAAAATATTGGTCCCAGGAAATTTGTTGGTAGCCATCGGTGCTGCAATGTTTGTCAATGTCGGTACAAGTGAGGCGAAATCCGAACGGATTTCTTTAGTAACAGACGAAGGGGAGACGATTATAAGAGAAGTACCAAATGTTCAATTTACGAATCGAATCGCTTTATTTCCATTGGAAAATAAAACAGGTGATGAATCTTTGGATTGGCTGAGCCATGGATTTCCAATCTTGGCTGATGCTGACATGGAACAAGACATGCGAGTGATCAGTGTAGAGAGTGATAATTTGAGTCAGTCCTATGCTTCGTATAACCAAGATCGAAATGAAGAGATTTCTTTGGGTACTAAATTGAGCATCACTCGAGATCGGTATGCAGATCATTTTGTAACTGGAAGTTTTACAAAAGAAGGCGATGGAATACGATGGAATATAGAACTACGTAGAACGAAAGACAGTAAAGTCGTCTTGGAAAAAGAATATATCGGTAATGATATGTATCAATTGGTAGATCAGTATTCAAGCGATATTCATAACTATTTATATTCGGCTGAGGTTTTTGGTGAGGAAGACTTGATTGATTTGCCGGTTGAGTCTTTGATATCTGACAATATTGAAGCATATGAATATTTTGTGAAAGCTAAGCTCGCTTTACGCGAAAACAAAATTGATGAAGCCAAAGAGTTGATGGATAAAGCAATTTCATTGGATCCCAATTGTGCTGAATGTTATACGTATAAAGGATTATTGCATAATGTCACTCAGGATATTGAAGCTACACAAAAGGCCATCAAAAAAGCTGGGGAGCTCTCCTCAAAGCTTCCAGAAAGGCAACAATTGTTTCTAAAGTCATTACAATATCAAGTCAATTTTCAAGCTGACAAGAGTAAGAGATTACTTACTCGATGGATGAAGTTATATCCTCATGATTCTAAACCCTATTTTGATTTGATGGCGATGAATAAAGTGGCTCGCAATTATGATAAAGCCAAAGAAATAGGTGAGTTGGCGATCAAAAATGGTCATGAAGGAAGATTTTTTACCGAGATGACTCAGTTATGCATGTCCACAAAAGATTTTGAGAAGGCAGAATATTATCTCAAAGAGTTTTCAGAACGCTATCCAGAAAAAGGAAAGGAAAGTAGTCTGCTTGGTGATATTTTAAGTAAGCAAGGCAAGTTAAAAGAGGCCGAATCATTTTATGAAGAGGTGAGTATTTTTAATCCTGATGATCACTCTATCTTTTTAAAAATTGCAGATTTAGCCAACAAACAGGGAAATTTTGAAAAAGCCAAAGTGAACTATAATGAGGCATTAAAAGTGGCGAATACAGCAAGAGATACGGTAGGCGTTCTTTTTAATAAATTGGGTCATTACGAAAGACAAGGAAAAATTGATTCTGTTTTCGTCACCATGACTGAGCATGAAAAAATGTCTTTGAAATACACACAACCGTTTATATATAATGCGACTACACTCATGCAGTTTATGCCGTATTATATCTATGCCGGTAAGGAAGCTGAATTTGAAAAAGAGTTGACTGAAAAGTTTCCTTTGGATAAAAATGTAATGCAGAATGGTATCTTTCATAATATTGCGAAACACCTAAAATCTACTTTCACCAAAGACAAAGAAAATTACTGGGATAATTATCTAAAGGCAAAACCTATATTGATTCAAAGTATTGGTCCTGATTATGAACTGGTCGCGCAGGGTATGAAACATCAGTTTGAAGGAGAATATGAAATGAGTAATGAGAATCTCAAAAAGTATGTGGACTCCACAGATACTCCATTGGAAGATATGGCTGAACTGATCGCTGAAAATTATATCGAGTTGAAGCAGTTTGATGAATGTCTTGAAATATGCAATGAAGTATTAAAAACAGATCCTAAAAATCATAAGATTTTGTATTTCGTTGCCTTAACGCATCATAGAAATAATGATTCGGCGAAAGCCAAAAAAGCAATGAACGAATTGATGAGCTTGTACAAAGATGCAGATGAAAATTATACGCTTTATCAACGTGCGAAAGAATTAAATGACCTGATTCAATCGGATGGCTAAATCACTTAAAGAAAAACATTTTGTCAAAAAGCCATCGTACCCAGGTGGCAATGCAGGGATGTCAAAATTTATTGCCTCAGTGTTAAAATATCCAAAGGAGGCTTACGAAAACAATGTTCAAGGTACAGTAGTTGTCTTCTACGAGATTAATCAATTTGGAAAAGTAATACGGGCAAAGGTTATTACGGGGATTGGATATGGTTGTGATGAAGAGGCGATTCGAGTGATCAAGCTATTGCAGTTTGTTGTACCCAAAAAACAATATCGACAGAAGTTGAAATTTACCAAGAAAACCAATGTGCA
>JAHDCZ010000064.1 GCA_020629615.1 Saprospiraceae bacterium | reverse complement strand
AATCACCAAGTTGGAGTACTAGGAATCATCTTATTAATAAACAGTATTCCATCATAGTGATTGCTCCATTTTGTTTTACAGCTCACATTCGTGTAAAACATATTAGATATGTATCGGTCAAGCCCAAGATGTGCTTCCAATTCACCAAGATCGTATAAACCTTGGGGACTCTCTTTTAAGATTTTTTCGATGGAACCCTTAGATGGTTTGGCTATTTTATTCAACTTTTTGTTGTGAAAATTTAAGGTCTTTCCTGCAGAACTCACGACTGCCAATGCATATGATTCTTGCCCGTATCTTTCATGAATATGATCCCCCAATTTTTTAAGTCCTACCATCATATGATGCTTTCCCATTTCCTCAAAATCTCCATCATTTCTTGCCAAATGAGCATTGGCTGCCCATAAAATGATTTTACCATTTTCGGCTTTGTCTTTATGATAGACAAGATTATCAAACATTTTTTTGTCCCTTTGTTCAAAAGCATCTTTTCGGATTTCCCATTTTATCTCAGACATCAGCAGTACATTTTCGAAATACTTTTCAAAACGTTCTTCCATTTTAGGATTGGCTTTGATCACAAGCCCTTTTAAATAACTCAAGTAATCTCTGAACTCTTCTTCTGACATGACATGATCCTTCTCCTTGGGAAATTTAAACCATTGACTCATCAAATTCAATTCGGTTTTAAACTTTGCAAAATTCGGATCATCCATAACAACTGCTCGTTGGAACAATAGATTATCAAGTATCAAGCTTAGAAAATCCTCCACCGATTTGTTTCCAGAAAACTGAGGATCAATACCTACTATTTCCAATGGCGTCCCATTCCTTTTTTGCTGATCCACATAATCATAAAGTGCTTTCATCTCTTCTACTTCACTCCATATATAAAAAATATGATCTTTGGCTAGTTCATACGCTGGCAACTCACCTCCAATGGATTTCCAAAGAAAATCTGCGTTGACAAAACTGGATTCGAAAGCCAAAGTATTAAAACCCATTTCTTGATGTAAAAATTTAACCAATTCGGTTTTCATCAAGAATGAAGAACCATCACCATGATCCAATTCCCCTAAAGAAATTAATGATTTGTCCTTAAAGACTTGTCTTAGAAAACCTTCATTTGTAAATGTTTCAAGCGTATCTGATTCCCATTGAATTCCACAAAATGACTGAATTGCCTTATCGGATTGTCCGTAATTTGATAATCCTATTAAGAGACAAACAATACTTCCATATATTCTTTTCATGGTAAAAATTTACAAAGAAAAAGGGGGAATTTCTATTGAAACTCCCCCTTCTAAAAACATTAACTTTTATCGCGATTATTCAACGGTGAATGTTCCAGCCGGTATAGGCTTATTAATTTCGATTGATTTCATAGATGAAACCAAAGGAACTGGCATAACACCCGAAACAGACATGGTATGTGGAATCATAATTCCGTCTACCGCTTTGTAGTCTTTATAATCATTCGTAACAGTAACTGGTCCTTGTGGGCCATCTTGCGAACTTACTTTTCTAACAACCAAACTTGTTGATACACTATAAAACTCTGTGCTCTTAGAACCTCCCGGAGATTCTACACTCATTTTATAACATTTTTCACCATCAACAGACTCGATACCTTTCAGTTCCATCTTATATCCTTTTGCTTTGTAATAAAGTTCAGGGAACATTACTGCGTCTTCTTTCATTTTTTCAACTTCGGCTCCTTCAGTCATTACTTTTGACTGACCCATTCCGCCTGCCTTCAATTTTGTTCCATCAAAGATCTGCTCTTGCATTATCATTCCTTGCATACCTACTTTTAAAGCAAATTTATTCGGAGCTTCTTGGCTAATATCCATAGAAGCTTCTTGGCCCATTACTTCCATTGACATCACTTGGTGCATTGACTTCACTGACATCAATTTCTTTTCTCCTCCAATTGCTTCGATATAATCACTTATCACTGTCTCAGCAGTGATTCCTTCAGGCATTGCAGCTTCTTCCTTAATCACATTCCCAAATGCGTCGTAATAATCAATTACTCCGTCTGCATCGTAAGGAATCAGCTTCTCAGCAACATCATCCTTACTACCGACCACTACAATGTGTGCATTATTCGGCTTGATATATTTTTGTGCTGCAGCACGAATATCCGCAACAGAAACTGCTTCTAATTTTTCTAAATAGGTATTGTAATAATCTTTGGGAAGATTGTATTTGAATGTATTACGTGCGAATCTTGCAATAGTTTGTGGCGATTCTAATGATCTTGCAAACTGTCCAGCGCTTGAGTTTTTGGCCAATTGCAAATCATCAACGGCAACATCTTCATTAACCAAACGGTTTAATTCGTACATAAACTCGTGTACAGAACTATCAGTCACCTCATTTCTTACAGACGCGCCAGCACTAAATGAACCAATTAATTTATCAGCTCTCAAGCTAGATCTAGCACCATAAGTATATGCTTTATCTTCCCTTAGATTTTGCATTAATCGTCCAGAAAAAATTCCTCCACCCAAAATTGAATTCATTAACGAAGCTGCAATTTGATCATCATCACCAGTTGTTAAATCCACTGGATAGGTAACATTAATAACCGATTGTACGGCACCATCCTTATTCACAAATGAAACTTTGGTTTCATCAGGAGCCACGGGTGTATCATACTTTTTATTCATCACGTTCCCAGACTTCCATGCTCCAAAATGTTTTTCAGCTGTCATTTTAGCTTGCTCTGGAGTAATATCCCCAACGATGATCAAATAGGCATTGTTTGCAACAAAATATTGCTCGTAGTATTCTTTACATTTTGCCAATTCTATCGCGTTGACTGTCTCTTCGGTTTGGACTTCTCCGTAAGGGTGTCCCTTACCATTTCTCAAAATCAAACTGACATTTTGAGACATTGCTGATGGATCCGTTTTATTACTTGCCAATCCAGAAAAAGTTTGCTTTTTAATTTTTTCAAACTCATCCTCAGGAAAAGATGCATTGTAAAGTACATCAGTCATAACATCCAATAATTTATCTTGATGCTTGGTCAAAGAACTACCAAACATTCCATTTGCAGAGGTATTCAAACTGGCACCGATAAAATCAATTGCTTGATCTATTTCTGATTTTGATTTTGTTTTCGTACCCGCTTTCATCAATTGCCCTGCAATACTTGTGTATCCTGCTTGATCCCCTTCTACTAAGGCATCATGATTTAGACTCAATTGATAGGAAACTCTAGGGATTTTATGGTTTTCAACCACAATAACCTTTAGTCCATTAGCAAGGTCAAAAGCGTTGTAGTCTCCGATTTGAATTTTTCTAGCCGGTCCAGCTCCAGGTGCTTTAGATCTCCAAGCCAATGCATCCGACACCTCAGAAACTTTATTTTCAACTTCAGCCATTGGCTCCATCCCTTTCTTACTACAACTCGCAAGATAAAAAGCAGCAAAAACAGCTAATATATATATCTTTTTCATTTGTTATTATTTTTGATTATTTAGATTTAGAGCGCTAGATTTAAGGAGTTGCTGTCTTTGGTAAATAATACAGAACTACTCGATTATCTTTCTGAAAATACTGCTTTGCAACTCTTTGTATATCTTCTTTAGTGACAGCCAAATATCTTTCCAACTCGGTATTGATCAAATTAGCATCTCCAAAATACATATGGTAGTTGGCTAATGATTCAGCAATACCAGCAACCCTAGAATTGCTACTAACAAAATCATTCTCCACTTGATTTTTCAATTTTTGAAATTCTTCATCAGATATCAAATTATTCTTAACATCATCGATTTCAAAATCCATTGCAGCTTCAGCATCTTTAGGGTCTACTCCCATATTACAGATTGCAAATCCTAGAGCAACTCCAGGATTTTCTAATTCAAAGGGAAAGCTTCCAGAAAAAACTGCTAATTGCTTTTCGTCCACTAGGGATTTATTAAATCTTGAAGACTCACCTTGAGATAACAAAGTACTCAACATAGAAACAGCATAAAAATCAGGAGTTCCTTGTGCAGGAATTCTATAAACCTGAACTACCGCTGGCAATTGGATATTATCATATACTGTATCTCTCACTTCACCGCCCAATGGTGGCTCTACAACTGTAGGTCTATAAATCTCTTTGGTGCCTCTTGGAATGCTCCCAAAATATTTTGCAATCCATTTTTTGGCTTCCATAATATCAATATCACCTGCGATGGACAATACCGCATTATTTGGGACATAGAAATCAGCATAAAACTGTTTATAATCTTTTTCTTCAGCGGCATCCAAATGTTCCATCGACCCAATTACTGGCCATCTGTATGGGTGCACTTTATACATTCTTTTCATAGATTCTTCCACGATACTTCCGTAAGGTTGATTATCCACTCTTAACCTTCTTTCCTCTTTTACAACCTCTTTTTGCGTATCTACACCTTTTTGCTCAACCTTGGCATGAAGCATTCTTTCAGATTCTAACCACAAACCTAATTCGAGTTGATTTGAAGGTAAAATCTCGAAATAGTACGTTCTGTCATTTGATGTATTTGCATTTAATGTTCCGCCTGCTTTTTCGATATACTTATCGTATTCACCACGCTCTATATTCTCAGATCCTTCGAATAAAAGGTGTTCAAAAAAGTGAGCAAAACCTGTTCGGTCAGGGTTTTCATTTTTTGATCCCACATGATACATGACGGAAACCATAGCTATTGGAGTTGTTTTATCCTGATGTAGTATTACATGCAGGCCATTGTCAAGAGTATATTCAGTAAACTCTATTTTGTTCATCTGTCCATGAGTAATGAAACCCATAAGACCAAACAATAAGAAAAATCCTAGTTTTTTCATTCAAATTGAAGTTGGATTAAGAAATATATTTTGGTGCAAATATCCTCTATTTAAGGAATTTTGCATTAAAAAATCTACAAATTGCCTTTAAGGGTCTGCAAATTAAAGATTTCAGCCATAAAATCAGTCAATTTTTATCCCTTATCCACCTTCGCCGAAAGGCAAAGCGTTAATAAACATTTAAGCCGACTTTTAAGTACATAAGTTTCCTTAGTATTCCTACCTTCGTGACACTTTAAAAACTAAGAATATGAATAAGTGCTTGTTTTTTCTGACTATTCTTTTCCTTGTTGCTTGTAATCAAAAGAAATCCAATAATAGCTCTTCCGATCATGAGTATACCAATGCTTTGATCAATGAAAGTAGCCCTTATCTTCTACAACATGCACATAATCCTGTGAACTGGAGGCCTTGGGGACAAGAAGCCTTGGATCTGGCAAAAAAAGAGAATAAATTAATCATCATTTCAGTGGGATATGCCGCTTGTCACTGGTGCCATGTGATGGAACACGAATCTTTTGAAGACACTTTAGTCGCGAAGATTATGAATGAAAACTTCGTTTGTATTAAAGTTGATCGTGAAGAACGACCAGATGTTGATGATGTTTATATGTCTGCCTGTCAATTGATTAAGGGCGGTGGATGTGGTTGGCCCTTAAACGCATTTGCCTTGCCTGATGGCAGACCCGTTTGGGCTGGAACCTATTTTCCTAAAGATCAATGGACAAAAATCTTAGAGCAGTTTAAAAACATCAATGAAACTGATCATGACAAATTGGTGGAATCGGCTGACCAATTGACCAAGGGCATTATCAGCATGGAAGAAATCGACCTAGTGACCGAAGAGCTAGAATACACTAAAAATGAGTTGGATGACATTGCTGAAAAATTCTTGTCCAACATTGATTTTGAAGAAGGAGGTAGAAAGGGAGAACCTAAATTTCCAATGCCCAACAATTACGAATTTCTACTGAAATACTTTCATTTCTCCGGGAATCAAAAAGCCTTGGATGCTGTCTACAAGACCTTAGACAAAATGGCCATGGGTGGAATATATGATCAATTAGGAGGTGGCTTTGCACGGTATTCTGTTGATGGGATTTGGATGGTCCCACATTTTGAAAAAATGTTATATGATAATGGACAGTTAATTTCGCTTTACGCGAATGCTTATAAGTTGAGTAAAAAGCCGCTATACAAAAAAATAGTTGATGAAACTATCGAATTTTGTCTACGCGAACTAGGTAATGCTGAAGGTGGATTTTATTCCTCACTCGATGCAGATAGTGAAGGAGAAGAAGGTAAATTTTATGTTTGGACGAAGTCTGAAATCGATTCAATTATCGGAGACAAGACCAAAGCGAATATCTTCAATGAATATTTCAGTATTGAAGAAAATGGAAATTGGGAACACCACAATATCCTCCATATCTCTGATCAATTGGACGATATTTTAAAAAAGAACAAGATTTCCGAAAAAGAGTTAAATCAAATATTAGAAGACTGTAAGTCCAAACTTTTTGCTCATCGTTCAGACAGAATACGACCAGGAACCGATGACAAAACCTTAAGCTCTTGGAATGGATTAATGCTTCGTGGATTGGTAGAAGCATATAAAGCTACAGGCAATAAAAAATATAAAGAGCTCGCTTCTAAGAGTGCGGATTTCTTAGAAAAACATCAAATCCAAGAAGAATATAGGCTCAATAGAAATTTTAAAAATGGTAAATCTACGATTAATGGTTTTTTGGATGATTATGCCACTGTCATTGATGGATTGATGGGAATGTACCAAATTAGTTTTGATGAAACCTATCTAGTAAAAGCTGAAAAACTTACGAAGTACGCGATGGATCATTTCTTCAACGATGAATCCAAAATGTTTAATTACGCTTCTGATTTAGATCCTCCCTTAGTCGCTAAAAAATCTGAAATTGCTGACAATGTTATTCCCGCTTCGAACTCTATGATGGCGAGAAATCTAAATACATTGGGAACCTATTTGTACAAACCAGAATACCTCAATCAAAGTAAACAAATGATGAATAATGTGATGGAGCAATTAGTACTGACAGATACTCCAAATTTTTATTCTAACTGGTGTTCTTTGTACCTAGAATTATTAAATCCTCCTTACGAAATTGCCATCCTCGGAGAAAATTATGAGACTTTAAGATCTGAAATGGCAACTACGTACCTACCCAATGCTGTATTACTTGGTGGAAACTCAGAGGGCACTATGGATTTACTAAAAGACAAGCTTCAGGAAGATCAGACCTTGATTTATGTGTGTCAAAATAAGGTGTGCAAGTTTCCTGTGGATAATGTTGAAGCGGCGTTAAATTTAATGAAATGAAAAATATAGTTTTTGTTATATTTTTTTGTCTGCTGCTAAGCTGCTATAATGACAAACCGATAGTATGCTATGGACCTATTATGGTTGAGTCCAATCCCGCTGCCGACGGATTTAGATTTTCGGAATCTGATTCTTTAGCCATAAATTTAGCCGATAGTGTGATGGTTGCGATGGGAGGTCGAAAAAACTGGGATGAGACGCGATATTTAAAATGGAATTTCTTTGGATCTAGACGACATATTTGGGATAAATGGAACAATGCATTGATCATCGAAGGTCTGAAAGACAGCTTTTATATTGAGATGAATTTGGACAGTATTACCGGAAGAGTGAACCTTCTAGGCAAGGAATTAAAAGAAACAGATAGCCTAGACCTTTACCTTAAAAAAGGGAAAGAAATGTGGATCAATGATTCTTATTGGGTGTTCCTCCCATTCAAACTAAAAGACTCTGGGGTATCTCTGAAATATCTTGGAAAAGATACTACAGCTCAAGGTGAGAAGACAGAAGTATTAGAACTGAGATTTAAATCAGTAGGTGTGACTCCAAATAATAAGTATCATGTTCATATCAATCCTGAAAATTTCATGATTTCTCAATGGGATTTTTACTCTGAAGCATCTGACACCATTCCTCGTTTTAAAACGCCTTGGAAATCTTATAAACTTCATGATCGTATTTTACTGTCTTCGAGCAGAGGAGAAAACTACACTATCAGCGAACTTTCAGCGAGTGACACCCTGGCAAATTACTTCAACGTTCAATAAGTTTTAAATTGTTTAATTCGTAGACTCGCGCTGGAAATTTTTTGATTATTCGATAATCGTGTGTTGCCACTAATAAAGCGGTTTTATATTCTTGAGCAATTTCATGCAACAAGTAAAATACCTGATCTGCCGATTTAGCATCCAAGTTACCTGTCGGCTCGTCAGCAATGATTAATCTTGGTTTGTTCAAAATCGAACGACCAATAGCAAGCATTTGCTTTTGTCCACCCGATAATTCTTGAACCAATTGATTTTTGATTTTTTCCAGACCTATTCTTTTTAATACTTCATCTATACGGAGTGATCTATCGCTTTGATTGGTCCAATCAGTAGCTCTTAAAACAAAATCTAAGTTTTCGGCCACCGTCCAATCTTCAAACAAATTAAAATCTTGAAAAACCATACCCAATTTTCTTCGATATGATGGAAGTGTCTTTTGAGTTAAAACACCAAGATCATGATTTAAAACTTTGGCTGATCCAGAAGCTATTTTTCCTTCTCCATAGAGCGTTTTAAGAAATGTGGACTTTCCAGCTCCAGTACTACCAACAATATATATTTGTTCTCCTTCGGCCTGCAAAAAATCAACTTGTTCTAATATCATCTTGCTAGCTTTCTGGAGGCTCAATCCCTCTAACTCAATAACGTAGTCGTAACTCATGAATGTGTTTAAAATGGGAAATTACATATATAAATTAAATTTTAAGCATTCAATTCATCCAGTTCGTTCAAAGTTATCGATTAATCCAATATCTTACTTAGAATAATTCTAAACAACTCCGAAATATTCTAGTAAAAGGGCTGAAATGCGTAACTTGTGAAAGCATAGATTTATCAATCAGTAAATTGCTCATCAGACTTTTTAGGCATGAAAAAAACTCATATTGTTGCTATAGTTATGATTCTAGTTGCAGCCGTTATATTGATTACCGCTTCGGGTGATGTCAGTACATACGCCACTTTTGAAACAGCCAAAATATCTGGTGATCGAGTAAAAATAGCTGGTGTCTTTGCCAAAGATCGTCCAATGGTATATGATCCAGTGAAAAATGCCAATTGGTTTAGTTTCTACTTAACCGACACAGACAATAAAACGGAAAAGGTCATATTACTTAAAGCTAAACCGGCTGATTTTGAACGATCCGAACAAGTGATTTTAACAGGGAAATATCAAGAAGATACCTTTGTCGCCGATGAAGTGCTCACAAAGTGTCCTTCGAAGTATAAAGACGAAGAAATTGCCCTGCGCAAAAAATCACCCAATAAAGCCATTCAATAAATGGACGAAATTCAATACGTCGGTGAACATCTTCTTCCGGGAATCATAGGTAACTTTGCCCTAGTTTTAGCTTTTTGTACAGCATTGCTTAGTGCAATTTCTTATTACTATTCTACAAAACCATATGCGGATTCCAAATGGAGTAAAATGGGACGAATTAGTTTTTGGATCCATGGCGTTTCAGTTATCACTTTGATTGCATGTATTTTTTATGTGATGTACAATCGAATGTTTGAATATCGCTATGTAATTGAGCATGTCTCCGATGACCTTCCAATGAAATACATCTTATCCGCTTTTTGGGAAGGTCAAGAAGGAAGTTTCTTGTTGTGGATGTTTTGGCATGTTGTATTGGGTTTCATTTTCATCCGTGGAAAATCAATGTTTGAATCCCCCGTGATCTGTATCCTCGCATTAATTCAGCTGGTCTTAACATCCATGTTGCTTGGTGTTTATGTAGGATTTGGAGACTCAATGTACAAGCTTGGAAGTAATCCCATCCTATTACTACGAGATACGGTTGATTTGCCTTTATTCAATAATGCAGAATATGTATCGCTCCTAAAAGGAAATGGTTTAAATCCTTTATTGCAAAATTATTGGATGACCATTCATCCTCCTACCCTTTTCTTGGGCTTCGCCTCAACAGCTTTTCCTTTTTGTTTGGCAATTGCAGGACTTTGGACAAAACAACATAAGGCATGGTTAAAACCTGCTCTTCGATGGTCTTTGTTCAGTGGCGGTATTCTTGGTATTGGTATTTTAATGGGAGGTGCTTGGGCCTACGAAGCCTTGACTTTTGGGGGATATTGGGCATGGGATCCTGTAGAAAATACATCTCTTGTTCCTTGGATTGTTTTAGTCGCAGGAATTCATACCAATTTGATAGCCAAGAGTACTGGTTATTCCATGCGCTCTACCTACGCATTCTATTTGATGTGTTTCATATTGATTTTGTATTCTACTTTCTTGACAAGAAGTGGTATTCTTGGTGATACTTCGGTACACGCTTTTACCGAAATGGGATTGGAATGGCAACTGGTTTTCATGGTCGTATTTTTTACTAGTTTAGCCAAGCTGTTTTTCTTTTTTAACTGGAAAAACATTCCAGCTCCAAAAACTGAAGAGAAATTTTTAAGTCGAGAATTCTGGATGTTTATTGGCGCGCTAGTTCTTCTCTTTTCTGCGATATTGATTACCGTTTCTAGCTCACTGCCAGTTTTTAATAAAATCATGAGCTTTTTTGATGCAACATATGTAGGTAGAGTCATTGAGGATCCCATTCCGCATTACAATAAATATCAAATTTGGATTGGTGTATTTGTCGCCTTATTATCAGGAATAAGTGTTTTTCTACGATATGGTTCTCGAACGATTAAACTAAAAACGCTCTTTACACATATTGCAATTGGTGCTATTTTAGGAGTACTTTTAGTATACCTGTTTGAGCGATGGCTAGGATTACATGCATGGCAATATAGAGTATTAATGTTTGCTTGTAGTTTTGGAGTTGTGTCAAATTTGGATTATTTGATCTCTGTAATTCGAGGCAATTTAAAACTAGCTTCATCCGTCTGTAGTCACTTCGGTTTCTCTTTGATGATCATTGGAGTTTTGGCATCTGGATTAAATGAGCAGGTTATCAGTTCAAATTCATTTCTCTTAGACGTTGAACAATCCGAACGACTTGGTAACGCCTTACCTCTGTATGAAAATATCCCAATGTTTATGAATGGCTATTGGGCAACATACAAGGGCGACACACTAGAAGGATTCACTAGAAGATATGAGGTGGACATTCGTAAGGTGGATGAAAACAACAACACCCTGGAGGAATATACCATGTGGCCTAGTGCGATTTACGATAAAGACATGGCCAAAATTGCTGCTTTTAATCCGGACAAGCGTCATTATTGGATGGAAGATATTTTTGTCAATGCACAAGTCCCTTCTCCTAAATTTGATGTTAAGTTTGCACATGAGATGGAAGATACTCTGCGCTACAATGATTATATCCTTACCGTAGGAGACACTTTTAAAACAGAAAATTCTATTGGCATATTAAAGTCCATCGATTTTGAACCAAAGCATAAGGATTTTAATATGGACGATAATGATTTGGGAGTTGGACTGAGTATTGAATTCCAACAAGATGGCAAAGAAGAAATTTATGAAGCTAACCCTAGTCTTGGTCTTAAGGGAAATTTAGTTTTTCAATATCCGGACAAATTAGATCGCTTGAACATGAAAATGCGAATCGAAGATAGTTTCTTCGAAACTTTGTTTACTCCTGAGCAATTGATCGACTTTGAAAACAAAGTATTGAAACAAAATGAGACTATCGATTATAAGGATTTTAAAATTACATTGAGTGCGTTTGATCGAAATCCCCAAAACGATTTATACGAAGCTCAGGATGGAGATATTGCAATCGCCGCAGAATTAACAGTACTTCGAAAATCTGACAACAAAATCTTCGCACTTGATCCTATCTATGTGTTGCGCGAAGGTCGTCCTTTTAGCATTAAGGATTACGAAGCATCTTCGGGCCTACATGTCCATTTCGCAAATATCAATCCTCAAGAAGAGAACTTTGAATTCAAGCTTGGCATGGATAAAAGATCTTCGATGAGTGTACCTGTACAGATTGCCGAAAATATGCCAGCAACTGATTTTATCATTTTCGAAGCAAAGCGATTTCCTGGCATTAATTTTTTCTGGTTAGGATCTACAATGATGATGTTGGGCCTTATCTTTGGCTTTATCAGAAAATTAAGAAACACTTAGATCATGGCAAGATTGGTTTGCATCGGATCTGGAAATTTGGCTAGTCATATAATGCCAGCTTTAAAATCAAAGGGTCATGAAATCGTACAAATCTATGGTCGTTCCAGAAAGAACAAGAACGAATTAGCTAAACGACTAACTACAATATCCACTTCTTCTCTTCGGCGGATTGACAAAAACGCGGATGCTTATCTTTTTTGCGTTAGTGACCATGCAATTCAATCCATTATTGAGCAGATTCCTTTTAGATTAAACAAAAATCAATGTGCGTTTCATTTTAGTGGGACCACCAACGCAGAGGTTTTAAAAGCTTTTGCAGAGAATTATGGCGTCACTTGGCCGATACAAACATTCACCAAAGGGGTTGAATTAAAATTAACTTCTCTTCCTTTTTGCCTTACGGCGAATAACAAAGTTAGTGAGCAAGCCGCAAAAAATATATTCAAAGGGATTGCAAAAATGACTCTTGTCAATGATGACCAAAGAAGGACCCTACATCTTGGAGCAGTCATCGTAAATAACTTCACTAATCACCTTTTTCATTTGACCGACGAATTCCTGGAAAAGCAAAACTTAGATTTCAATTTACTGTATCCCCTAATTGAAGAAACCATTCGAAAAGCAAAATTAAATAGAGCTTCTAATTCACAAACAGGTCCGGCATCAAGAAATGATCTCTCGACCATCAACCAACATTTGAAGCTGTTAAAAGAAGAACGGTCGTTAAAAAGCATCTATAAACTATTAACTAAAAACATTCAAGATCAAAACGCATGAGAATAGTTGGAGCTATTGAACATCCAGTGTATAAAATCACCATCTTCGAAATGAACTCTCGTTATTCCATTAAAATTGAGAATGGGGAAAACGAACAAACTTACAAGTTCAGAGAAGGGCAACTTGCCAATGTACAGGCAGTCAAAAATTTTGTGGATGACCAAGTGATGTCTCAAGTTGATCAAGTATTCCAAAAAATGGATCAGTTAAAATCAAAAAGATTATCAGAATTGATGGCTCCAAAAGATTTGGATTTCCCTACAATCATCTAAGGATAAATAAGATATTTACTACGAATTGCTTCAAAATCAGACAATCCATTTTTCCATGAATCTCGAATTTCTTCCTCTGAAAATCCAGCAATAATTTGAGTTCTCAATTGATCTGTTCCTGCCAATTTTTCAAAGAAATTATTATCATTGAAACATTCAATATTTTGATCATTTAGATTTGCGTAAGCGTCTAACAAATAAGATAAATCAAGTCGTCTTTGATCTCTTAACTTAATCAAGTTAGTCATAGTCAAATTTTTACCGAAGCACATTTTATTCTCATGCTTAGGATATTTTGCTCCCTCGTTGGCTTGTGGATAAAATCCAAAGGTTTGATCCGAATAGGATGGATGTCCATAAACTTGGAATTGTTTATCCGTACCTCGCCCAACACTCACAGTGGTGCCTTCAAAAAAACATAGCGAAGGATAAAGTAAAATTGAACATTCATTTGGCAAATTAGGAGATGGTTTAATCGGCAAATCGAATCTTGTTTGGTGAGTGTAATTTATACATTCGACGACAGTCAGATCACATTGTATATTATTATTTAACCACTGCTCTCCATTAATCATCAAGGCATACTCACCAATAGTCATCCCATAAACAACTGGAACCGGATGCATTCCAACGAAAGAAGAATATTCATCTTCCAAGATCGGACCATCCACATAATGTCCATTTGGATTTGGTCGATCCAAAACAATGACCGGTATTTGATTTTCTGCTGCTGCCTCCATGATGTAATGCAATGTAGAAATAAAGGTATAGAATCGTACCCCCACATCTTGAATGTCAAATACAATTATATCTAAATCTCCAAAATCCTGTTCGCTAGGTTTTTTATTCTTCCCATATAAAGAAATGATGGGCAACTTAGTCTTATGATCTATACTATTATCAATCTTTTCTCCAGCATCCGCCTTGCCCCTAAACCCGTGTTCAGGAGCAAAAATTTTTCGAACTTCAATATTTTCAGAAATCAAAAAATCTACCAAATGGACTTTTTCGATCATACTTGTTTGATTCACAACTAGACCTACATTTCTATCCTTCAACAAAGATTTATAGGCATCGAAATCAGAAGCACCTGGTCGACATAATTCTTGCGAAGCCAATACTATTTGCTCAGCTTTTTGTGCCTTTAACGTATTCTGATCCTTACAAGAAAAAAAACTATTGAGTGTAGCAAGAAGTAGAAAAAGCGGAATCGAATGTTTCATAGAATTCTCAATAATTACGTTTGTATTTAGTAAAAATATTACATTTTTACATAATATATATGGCAAAGAAAAAACTATACACGATTATTGATATTGAAACAACTGGGGGTGCCTCTAAGTATGATAAAATAACTGAAATAGGTATAGTACTTTCCGATGGTGAAAAAACCTTAGAAACTTATCATTCGTTGGTGAATCCCGAAAGATCGATTCCTCCATACATAAGCAATATAACCGGCATCACGGATGACATGGTTAAAGATGCTCCTAAGTTTTTTGAGATCGCTCGTGATATTGTTGAAATCACAGAAAATGCTGTTTTTGTGGCTCACAACGTGCGGTTTGACTTTGGATTCATTCAAACTGAATTTCAAAAACTTGGTTACCATTTCAATAAAAAACAATTGTGCACTGTCAAATTAAGCCGAAAAGCGTTTCCAGGTTTAAAATCCTATAGCTTGGGAAATTTGATTAAACATTTTGATCTTGAGGTCAATGCGAGACACCGCGCACTTGATGATGCCGTAGCAACAACAACTATATTTCACAAGATTTTAAACACGGCCGCTGGGAGTGAATCGATCAATCAGATTGTAAATCTTGGTATAAAAGAGTCTAAGTTGCCGCAAGGAATTACAATCGATGATCTTGATCAATTACCCAAAACAGCGGGAGTATATTACATGCGAGGAGAATCTGGTTCAATTCTCTACATCGGTAAGAGTATAAATATCCAAAAAAGAGTCTTACAACACTTTTCCAAAGTCACTCCAAAATCGACGCGTTTTGTTCAGCGTGTACGTCAAATATCTTTTGAAGAAACGGGAACGGAGCTCATAGCATTACTCAAAGAATCAACCGAAATCAAGAGTATGCAGCCTGAGTTCAATAAAGCACAACGCACCAAATCTTATCCATATTTTGTCCATCATTTTTTGGATTTAAGTGGTTACCTACGATTTGAAATATTGAAATCCAATACCAAAAATAAATACGGTAAACAAATCATAGGATTTTTTAAAAACACACCAAGTGCAAAAGCCAAAATGGCTCAGGTAATGACGGAATACGGACTGTGTCAAATTTTATGCGGTCTAGAGCAAACAGAAGGTGCCTGTTTTCAACATAAAATCAAGGCATGTAATGGTGCTTGTATTCAAGAAGAATCTGCTGAAGATTATAATAGTAGAGCGATGAAAGCAATTGATGAGATTAAAAAAATTTTGGATAAAAACATGTTTATTCTTGGAGACGGAAGACAAGAAGATGAAGCTTCATTGGTATTAATTGAGGACGGTGATTATAAAGGATATGGATATATTCCCAAAGAAGATATTAAGTATGGAATCGAAGAATTAAAAGAAGCAATCCATTACGAAGACCAAAACATTGAGGCCAATCGAATCGTCTTCAACTTTCTAGAGAAAAATTTTCCTAGGACGATTGAGTTCTGACTAACTACTATGATCCGCAGTGATGAGCCATTTTCCATCTATCATCTCCCAAATTAAAGTAAAAGGTCCTGTGGGTTGGTCATTTTTTCGATACAAGGTATAGGTACCAATCATGTGATAAGCCGTGGGACCCATCTTTTCTAAACGTAAAACATCAAATTTCAAAGTGCCCATCGTTTCGTTGTCAGGATACGACTTCTTGTAATTATTCAATGTGGTTTCCCATCCATATGTTAAGCCTTTTGAACCTATAAACGTTAAAGACTCTGATTTCCAATAGCCTTGCATAAAACCATCAAGATCACCTCGATTCCAAGCATTTTCTTGCCTGGTCATCACTTCCATTATTGTAGTTTTCTCTTGATCTTCAATTAAGGATAAGTTCTTTTTTGAACAGCCAAATAAAAGCAAAACCAAAAATGGCAAGTAGATTATTTTATACATGGTCATTGAAATTTTTTAGCTAAAGAAACCGCCATCTGTCGTTGAAGTTTTAGTGCAGCATTTCTTGATGCTTCTTCAAAATCTTTTTCGCGTGAAGCGTACAAAATACCTCGTGAAGAATTTACCAATAATCCGCACTGATCGTTCATTCCAAACTCTGACACTTTGCTTAAATCACCTCCTTGTGCTCCAATCCCGGGCACCAAAAGAAAATGATCTGGAACGTGTTTTCTAATTTCTACAAAATTTTCTGGATGTGTGGCACCAACGACATACATCAACTGCTCATCACTCCCCCATTGTCTTGAAGTCTCCAAAACATGTTGATAAACCTTTTGATCTTTGTGCTCCAAAAATTGAAAATCCTTACTTCCTTTATTTGAAGTTAAAGCGAGTAATATCACCCATTTGCCATCAAACTCCAAAAAGGGTTGGACTGAATCACTTCCCATGTAAGGAGCAACAGTTACTGAATCAGCACCTAGTTGTTCGAAAAAGGCTTTGGCATATCGACTTGAGGTATTACCGATATCCCCTCTCTTGGCATCTGCGATTGTAAAGATATTATCAGGAATATAGTCCAAGGTTTTTTGCAGACTTTCCCAACCTTTGGCTCCATAACATTCATAAAAAGCAGTATTGGGTTTGTATGCCACGCATAAATCCTTGGTACAATCAATAA
>JAHDCZ010000206.1 GCA_020629615.1 Saprospiraceae bacterium | reverse complement strand
CACTTACTTCAAAAATATCCCAATACTCATAATCTCTTGTTTCTTTGATCGACTATAAGGAATGGAATTAGATCCCAATTCTAGTGTACTCATCAACGTATTGACTTTGCGAATCTTCTTCTGATTCACAATATACTGTCGATGACACCGAATAAATTCATGCTGGGTTAATAGTTCTTCGACGTCACTCAATTTGATTCTAAGTAAATAGGAAGAATCATCATCCAAAGTAAAATTACAATAATTATCCTCCGATTTTATAAAGGCTATCGAATCTACATTTACTTTTTGATACACATTGTTTTTCATAAAGAAGATGTAATTATCATCCTCCTTTTTAAAAATCTTGGGTTTGTGTTCTATACCCTCCTGTTGGATAGTTCTTTCAATTAATAATTTCAAAGAGGTAGTCAACGTGAGTTTATCAACTGGTTTAACAATGTAACCTATCAAATTAGATTCAAGCGCTTCTTGATAGGTTTTAGGATCATTAAAAGAGGTGACATACAAAACAGGAATGTTCAGATGAATAATTCTTTTGGCGATATCTATACCCGTCAATCTACCATTTATATTCACATCCATCATAATAATATCTGGATGCTCACTAAAAATAATATCTAAGGCATCTCCAGAATTATCGACAGTAGCTAGAACATTATACCCTATTTCACTAGCGAGTTGTTCTAGCTCTAAGGCGTAACTAATTGAATCCTCAACGATTAACATATTTAATTGCACAAGCGAATGATTTTTGTATTCATCTAAATTAAACATGTTCATCAGTAATACATTTTTAGTGGGGTGAATGGTAATTATTTGTGGCGAATGGTAATTATTTACAGATATAAAAATGATCTGTCACTTAAAGTAGGAATAAATTTTCGAATAAAAATTAAAGTCATATTTTACTATTGAATAAATATTCAATACTTATTCATTATCATGACAAGATAGTTATTATAAATAGTAACCATCACAATAATTTTATTAGAACTTTTGAAACAAATAAAATGCAAAACTTCCAAAAAAAAATGATTTCAAAAAGGAATCTTACAGTGTCATTCGCATTTATTTTTATTCTTGCTTTTTCCTCTTTATATGCTCAAAAACATCCATTTGAAAAACTCGATCAAATAGAGGATAAATCAATACTATTTGATAAAATAGCAAATGCTTATGAGTATGCTGACAGATCACCTAATCTAAAAGTAAGTGAATTGCTTGCCATCATAAACTCTAATTCGATTTTGTCCGAAAAGGAAAAATCATCTATTGGTGCAATTTTAGAAACTATCGATCGCGAAAATAAATCCAAAAAATCGGTTGACGAATGTTACGAGGAGAGTATCTCTATACTCAATGACTCCTTAAGTCTATGGAATATTTTTGTCGAAATTAAAAAAGCTGAAAGGGCATGTTTTAGTGTTTCTGATAATTTTGAATCTGAGGTACAGCGATCCATGCCATATAAAACAAAAGCATATCCAGATTGGATTAGGGCAAACATGTACGCTGTTCTTTCGATATATTACCTGCAAAAAAAAGACTTTGATCGTTTTCTAAGTCATGCTGATACTTCCTTTATGCTATTAGAAAAATGTGAGCATTTTGCGAAACTTGCTCTCACCTACCATTCGACAGGGAATGAGCTTTTTACTCGAGGATTAGATACGGCTCAAGTCTTTTTGGAAAAAGCCTTAGAAGTGGAGTTAGAACATAACTTGGATTACTTAAGAATGAACACACTTACAGTACTTGCAGGAATTGATAGATATGCTGAAGATTTTGAATCTTGCTTGGAAAAGCAATATAAAGTCATCGAATTGGCAGAACAGTATAAAGACACCTCATTTATTATTGAAGGCAAATTTAGACTATCCGTGACCTTGGCATCTCAAGGAGGTCTTCATAGGACTGATGCAGAAAAAGTCATCCTTGAAGCACAAGAATTAGCGAAAACTATAGGAGATGATGTAAAATACGGTCGAGCATTTGGCTATTTGGGATCACTATACATGAACCAATTTGAATATAGGAAGGCTATTCTAAATTTAAAGAAATCAATCGAAATAATCGAAAGCAATAACGACAAAAACAGTAAACTGATCATTACTTACTTAGAATTGGCTGCCTCTTACAAGGAATTAGGAATTACTGATAGTACTTATCTCGCCGTCATGAAAAGTAATGAACTCAATCAAAATAGAAATCCAAGTCTTACACAATATGGTGAACTGATTTTAACTGATTACTACATCGAAAACAAGCAATTTGACAAAGCAGAATACGGCGCTAATCTAGGTCTACAAATGGCTGGAGATTTTGATAAGAGTATGAAATCAGCGGCTTTTAGCCAACTAAGAATTATTAATGAAGCCAAGGGAAATTATAAAAAAGCATATGAATACTTTGTCAAAGAGTGGAAAGTCTCTAAAGAAATTCAAAATCAAGATTTATCAACCAAAATTTCAGAAGCCAAACTAGAAGCCTCTTATGAGGCTGAAAAAAAAGTACTACTCGCGAACAACGAAAAAGAGAAAGCCATCATTGCAGCGCGACAAAAACAGTTCATGTACATCGCTGGAATTGCTGCCTTGATTGCTGCATTCTTGGGAGGACTCTACTTCTTACTACGAAGCAAAAACAATGAAATCAATGAAAAGAATTTGGAATTGGAAAAATTAAATA
>JAHDCZ010000205.1 GCA_020629615.1 Saprospiraceae bacterium | reverse complement strand
CGAGATGGTAATTATAGTTTGCCAGGTGCATTGCAAGAGGTGGAGTCCATCCATAAAATTGTGAATGGTAAAATTTATACCAACAGTGATTGCACAAAAGAAAATTTCCTTTCTGAGGTAAAAAATGCTAAAATTCTTCACTTATCCATGCACTCATTGGTGGATCATAAAAATCCGCTCAACTCGCAATTGCTCTTCACAGATACCAAGGATAGTTTGGGCTATCAATTGACTGCGTCCGAGTTATATCAAACCGAGATCTCTGCAGATTTAGTGGTTCTAAGTGCTTGTAGCACAGGGGCAGGAAGATTGGAATCAAGTGAAGGTGTCATGAGTATGTCGAGAGCGTTTACCTATTCAGGTGTAGGCAGTGTTTTGCATTCCTTATGGAAAGTTCCTGATGCTTCAACCTCATATATCATGATCGATTTTTACAAACAGTTAAAGCAGGGCAAAACCAAATCCCAGGCCTTGGCTTTGGCTAAGCAAAATTACCTGAATGACGAGACTATACCGAAGTCCCAAAAAACGCCTTACTATTGGGCAGGTTTTGTAATGACTGGAAATGTTGATCCGATTAAAATGAAGAGTTCCAAAGGACTCTACATTTCTGTACTGGTTGGAACGATTTTAGTTCTCCTAACTACAAGATCTAGAAAGAAAAGGGCAGCTTAAAAAAATGAAGAACTTAGTCTAGTCTAAGGTCTTCTACACGGATTCCTGGAAACTGACTTTCGTCGAATGTGAATATTTTGGAATCAATGGTATGATTTGATTTTAGCGACTTGAGTCGAATGGTATATCGGCTACCATCTTTACCAAAAATGCGGAGGGACTTCAATTGATTCTTTCCAGATTCTACAGTCATTTTTAATTTGGAATATTCAGAATCACGATCAAGAGGTTTGAATTCTATGTATTGAACCGGCTTACCATCTTCTTTGGCCTCACCTGTAATGGCGTAATCAAAATCTTCGGATTCATATATTCGAAGTAAATCTTTGGGTGACATCATTTCTGAGTCTTCGCTTGTATCGAGATCATTAATTTGTACTTCATTGTTTCCGATAAGGTGTACCCATATCCCTGTACCATCACAATAGATGGCTTGGTCTTCGAGCTTGACCCTGTATTTTTCACCCGCTTGAATAATCTGTCCTGATTGCAATTCAGGTGGTGACTGTGGGATGTCAAGTTCGAGTTCAAAATTGACTTCCATGGTTTTATAGGAGTCATATTTTGCTTTCATATCTTTTAGTATGGCTTTGGCAGCCGAATCTTTCTGCGCTTGTATCGCAAGACTTGAAAAAACGAAAAGGATACTAAATACAATTACTCTCATGATCTCAATTTTACTCGATAATACTTCTGTCTTATTATAAAGACGAATTTACATCATTTATAGTTACAAATTGAGAATCGATTTGACGTTAATAAAAACTTAAACATTCGACGAAAGTCGCCTGCTATAAAACGTAATTAATTCCAATCGCTGCTCCCCAAAATGTATACGGTCCATCCATATCATTTTTTTCGTAAGCACTCATACTCCTTGTCCAATTGAAGCCTACAAGGTAGTTGAGGGATTGATTAATACTTCTTTGATATTGTGCGCCGATTCTGATATTGGAATTCACCGATTTGTTTTGTGTGATTCTTCGATTTGTAGTTGTCGAATTTTGACCATCAATGAGGGTAAATGCACTGTTAGAATATATAGGAGATTTTAGGAGGAGCCCAGAGCTCAAAGAAATCCCCTTGAAAAACGAAGGATGATACTTAAATAACAGCCCATAGTTCAAACTGATGATATGCTTTGTGTTTTCAAATGATTCTCCGGAGGGAATCGTTGGATCAAAACCACCATTGCCATCATGTTGTATCGGCCATCTCAGATCATCATTACCAAATCGCTCTTTGAATTGAGAAAATCCCAAAATAGGATTGATTGAAAATGCTCGCCCAATAGGCTGTTGAAACTCAAAGCCAAGTTCCATCAATAAAGGGCTGGAGTAAACATCTTTTAGTTGATCACTGTAGTGATTTTGATAATAGTTTAATTGAGCATTGAATTGAATGCTTTTTTCTTGTGCTTGGACGAAGCTGGAAATACTAATTACAAATACAATGGCAATGACAGTTCTCATGGTAATAAAGTTTTATGCGCTAATCATATCGAATTTCGATGATCACGATTACGGAAAATTAAGTATTCTATCTAATGATAGAAAATAATTCAGACACGTTGCTTCAATTTGTCTTTTTTTCGAATAAAATGCTTTTATTTTTAAATTGTGTTGTTAATATTATTGAAGAATCTCTTTTCAAGTAATTTCATTTTTTTAGGTGACTTGAATAAGATTATTTTCGTCTTAAAATAAAACGAAAAATTTAATATGAGCGATACACAAATATTCGAAGCAACGCCCGAAGCGAAGGGAAAGGCAAAACAATTAAGACTTTTTGCTGTCTTAGCTTGGGTGCTTGCCATGGCAGGACAAGTTTTTGCTATACTAAAATTAATCAGTGACGAGACGTTGGTCATGTTGATAGTGGCTATAGTTGTCATTCTAATTCTTGCGATTACTGGATCAACTTTATGGAAGAAGGCCAATCGACTCGATCCTGCCTCCGAAAAAGAACCGACACGATTTTTTATTCAAAATCAGTTGGGTGCCATTATGGGAGTGCTTGCTTTTTT
>JAHDCZ010000063.1 GCA_020629615.1 Saprospiraceae bacterium | reverse complement strand
TGCTATTACCAAAAGAAGTGGAAACGTATAAACTGGAATTATAATTGCAGTTAAAAAGCCTGATGCAATGAGTATCAGGCTTTTTTTAAAAAAGAAAATTTGGACATTTCTGTAGTCATACCACTGTTTAACGAAGATGAATCGCTTCCTGAATTGGAAGCATGGATACGTCGTGTAATGAATCAAAACGATTTTAGCTACGAAATCATTTTTGTCGATGATGGCAGTACTGACAATTCTTGGAATATTATTGAGGAATTACAAACTAAAAACGAACATTGTAGAGGGATAAAATTTCGTAGAAACTATGGAAAATCTGCTGGTTTAAATGTGGGATTTGAAGCAACTCAAGGTGATGTAGTGATTACTATGGATGCTGATCTTCAAGATAGTCCCGATGAAAT
Organism: Saprospiraceae bacterium; assembly: GCA_020629615.1. GTDB lineage: Bacteria > Bacteroidota > Bacteroidia > Chitinophagales > Saprospiraceae > JAHDCZ01. Next base: position 16,857 of record JAHDCZ010000063.1, on the reverse strand, counting down.
TCCAGAATTGTATAGAATGATCAAAGAGGATAACTTTGATATTGTATCGGGATGGAAAAAGAAACGATACGATCCGATTTCAAAGACGATTCCTACCAAGCTGTATAATTGGATCACAAGAAAAATGTCAGGATTGAAATTGAACGACATGAACTGTGGATTGAAAGCCTACAAGTCGAATGTGATCAAGAACATAGAAGTTTATGGCGAAATGCATCGATACATACCTGTGATCGCAAAATGGGCGGGTTTTACCAAAATTGGAGAGAAGGTCGTTCAACACCAAGCAAGAAAATACGGCACTACCAAATTTGGTCTTTCACGATTCATCAATGGTCCATTGGATCTTGCATCCATCATGTTTGTTGGGAAATTTGGAAAGAGACCTATGCATTTTTTCGGTGCCATTGGTTCTTTTGTTAGCTTAATTGGATTTGCGATTTTGATTTACTTAAGTATCTCAAAATTATTCTTTGATGAAACTGGTATCGCAAGTCGCCCATTGTTTTATTTAGGTATACTTGCTATCATGGTGGGTGTGCAACTTTTTATTGGAGGATTCTTGGCAGAGTTGATCACAAGAAATGCACCTGAACGTAATAATTATAAAATTGAAAAAAGGATTTAATCTGATTTGAGATTATGACGAAACGCATTTGTATTCTCGGACCAGCCTATCCTTATCGCGGCGGTATTGCTGCCACCAACGAACGACTTGCCCAAGAATATAGCCAGCAGGGAAATACTGTTGAAATCATCACATTTACCTTACAATATCCTTCAATTCTTTTTCCAGGAAAATCGCAATTGGATTTAAATAAAAAGCCACCCAACTTAAACATTCAGCGAAAGCTAAATTCTATAAATCCGATCAACTGGTGGAGTACTGGTCGTTATATCAGAAATCAAAATTATGATCTGGTTATTGTACGGTACTGGTTGCCTTTTCTTGGTCCTTCTCTGGGTACCGTATTACGTCAAGTCAAAAAAAATAGACAAACTAAAATCGTATGCATTCTAGATAATCTGATCCCTCATGAATCCAGGCCTGGAGATAAACTCTTTACTCGATACTTTGTGAAACCCATTGATGGCTTTGTTGCGATGTCAAAAAGTGTTCAAGCTGAATTAGGTCAATTTGATTCAAGTAAAAAATGTTTGTACACTCCACATCCTCTGTTTGATCATTTCGGAGAAAAAATGGATAAAGCCTCAGCGATCGAAAATTTGAATCTTCCCAAGGGTAAACATTTCCTTTTGTTTTTTGGATTTATTCGAGCTTATAAAGGATTGGATTTGCTTCTCGAAGCGCTATCAAAAGTTAAAAACGAAAACATCCATTTGATCATTGCCGGCGAATACTATGAGGAAGAGGAAAAATATATCGATCTAATCCATCAACTCCAATTACAAGATCGTGTTCATAATTTCAATGAATTCATTGCTGATGATCGGATCAATCAGTTTTTTGGTGCGGCGGATTTAGTAGCTCAGCCATATCGCACAGCCACTCAAAGTGGTGTTGCACAAATTGCCTTTCATTTTGAGAAACCAATTTTGGTTACCGATGTCGGAGGATTACCTGAAATTGTATCCCATAAAAACAGCGGCTATATTACAAAAGTTGATCCGAGCGATATCGCCCAGAAAATCAATGATTTTTATGAAGAAAACCGATCCGAGCATTTTGAATCATTCATACAAAAAGAAAAGGATAGGTTCAGTTGGAAAAAGATGACAGAAACTATTGATACCTTTGTCCAATAATAATAACATGAGTACAGACAAGATTAGCCATATTATTTCCGCTTCCGCGAATGTGAAAGTCGCCTTATCTCAAAATGAAGAATGTGTACTTGCAATTGATCAAAGTGTGCAAATAATCTCCGAATGTTTTCGGAACGAAGGCAAATTATTATTATGTGGAAATGGTGGTAGTGCCTCGGATGCCCAACACATCGCTGCAGAATTGTCTGGTCGATTTTATATGGATCGTGCTCCCCTATTTGCAGAAGCTCTACATGTTAATAGCTCCTACATGACGGCCGTTGCTAATGATTATGGCTACGATAAAGTATACAGTAGAATGGTCCAAGCAAAGGCCAAGAAGAATGATTGTTTAATTGCAATTTCCACCTCAGGAAATTCTAAGAATATTCTAGAAGCTGTCAAAACCGCCAAAAAAAATGATGTTCAAGTCATCGGATTGACTGGTCAGCAAGATGGCTTGATGGATCCATTTTGTGATGTACTCATCAAAGTACCTTCAAACGATACACCACGAATACAAGAATGTCATATATTAATCGGTCATATTTTATGTGAATTGATAGAAATAAATCTTTTTTCTAAAGACTAAAATGTTTTTATAATCCTTTATTGAATTAAAATCTATGAGCCTCATCGAGTTAGGACAACGCATTAAATCAGAAGGAAACTGGTCACTCTTTTTGGATAGAGATGGTACAATCAACCAACGTATCCCTGGTGAATATGTACAAGAGTGGTCTCAGTTTGAATTTCTTCCCGGAGTGTTGGACTCGATGGAACAATATAGTCTTCACTTTAAACACATTTTTGTAGTGACCAATCAACAAGGCATTGGAAAAGAGATAATGACGACAGAGCAACTCGATTTGGTACATACACAAATGATTAAAGAGATTGAAGCGCACAAAGCATTTATTGACGAAGTATATCATTGTCCATTTTTGGCCATCGAAGATCCTCCCTGTCGAAAACCCAATCCGGGAATGGCATTTCAAGCCCAAGAAGATTTTGAAGGAGTAAACTTCAAAACCTGTTTAATGATTGGTGACTCGCAATCGGATATCGATTTTGGTCATCAATTGGGAATGAAAACTTTATGGGTCAATACTCCAAATAGCGCCAGTCAATCTCCAATAAATTACGACTACGAGATTTCAGGTCTTGCCGAATTCGCCGCTATCTTGAAAAACATTTAATTTTACAAAAAAATAGAAAATGAGAATACTACTTCTTTTTATCATAATCATCTTTTCTTTTCATCTGAGCGCTCAAGATCATTTTATCGTAGAATTGGAATCTAGAAGCCCAGATGTCAAAGAATTAGTCAAATCATATGAGGGTTTTCCCGCAATTCCTTTTTTGGCGAATGACCTGAATGGCGATGAACAAAGTATTTCGGGATACAACGGAAAGGTTGTCTTTTTGTGGTTTTGGAATACTGATTGTATCCCCTGCAAAAAGCAAGCCACTGCTTTAAACTTGTTAACTCAAAAATATGCAAGTAAGCTTCAGGTCATTTCTTTTTCGGATGACTCTAAAGCTAAAACTCAAGAATTCTTAAATAACACACCAATGGATTTTCCTGTCATTGCAAACAGTAAAACTCTAGCAGATGGACCTTACGGAGGAGATATGGGATATCCCAGAATTTTCATCATCGACCAACAAGGAATCATTAAATGGGTCTTTCCAGAGGAATTGATGAAAGGTGATTTTAACACCTACAACATCTTAGAAACTCTATTGATTTCATTGTACAAGTGATGACTAAAAAAGAACTATATTCTTCTGGTGCTCCGTGGGAAAAAACTTTTGGCTATTCTCGAGCAGTAAAAGTAGGCAATACAATTGAAGTCGCTGGTACAACATCAGTGGCAAACGGAGAAGTTATGTATCCTGAAGATCCCTATCTACAAACCAAACATATATTTTCCATTATCGAGGAATCCTTAAAATCACTTGGTGCCGATCTTAGTCATGTGGTGCGTACCAGAATTTTTATGACAGACATCAAGAATTTTGAGGCGATCGGGAAAGCGCATGGAGAAATATTTTCTGATATTCGGCCTGCAAGTACCGCACTTGAAGTGAGTGGATTTGTCAATCCTAAAATGTTGGTGGAAATAGAAGTTACTGCAGTCATATAAGATGGGTTACAAAATCAAAGAAATATATTATACCCTTCAAGGAGAAGGATTTCACACAGGACGTGAAGCTGTCTTCGTACGATTCAGTGGGTGTAATCTGTGGTCTGGAAGAGAAGTAGATCGTCATAAAGCTATTTGTCAATTTTGTGATACTGATTTTTGGGGAGTGGATGGTACGGATGGAGGCAATTATGAACTCGGCCCCTTAATTGATAAAATACTATCCATCTGGAATCAACATGATAAGAAAGATGCCAAGCCTTTTATTGTTTGTACTGGTGGTGAACCTGCCTTACAGATGGATAATGCCTTTGTGGATGCCTGTCACGATCATCATATAGAAATAGCGATAGAAACCAACGGTACGCACAAGCTCCCAAATAATATCGATTGGATTTGTGTCAGTCCAAAAGCAAACACAGAATTAATTGTTACCAGAGGGAACGAACTCAAACTCGTATATCCTCAAAAAAATGCGCTTCCTAGTCAATATGAGCATCTAGATTTTGATCATTTCTATCTTCAAGCCATGGATGGTCCTGATATTCAATACAATTTAAAAAGTACCCATTCCTATTGTAATGCGTCTAAAAAATGGAAAATCAGCATCCAAACACATAAAATTCTAGGAATTCGGTAACAAATCGACTGATTTTGCGTTATTTTCTTGCGTATCTGGCCAAAATGTTAAAAAAATTGGCTACTATCGCCGCTCAAATAAATGAAATAAATAATAATTATGGGTAGACCTCCTACTAAACCGCTTCGATTAAAAGACGGATTTTACATTGAAGTGAGAAATAAAGGTTCAAAATCAGGAATTAAAATTCACAGAGAATCCGAGGAAAAGATGATGAGAGCAGCTAAAGATTTTCACAAATCCAAAGATGTCATTATCCTAGGCGAAGCCAAAAATGGGAAACTTCTGACGGAGAAAAAACCATACGTCCCACAGGATTAACTATAGCATACCCCGTGCTTTAATTTCTAGGTATTTATTGATACTATCAATAGTCAAAGCAGAGGGTGTCGTCAAGATTGAGAAAATTCCATATTTCTTTAATTCTTTAGAGATCATTACTTTCTCGTAGTTTGATTTTTCAGCAATAATCTGTTGATAGACTTCTCCCGTATTTTCTGGATTCGATTCTATCAAGGATTTCAAACCCGTATTTTCAAAAAAGATAACAACGAGTAAATGTCTTCTGGCAAGTGTTCTAAAATAAGGTAGTTGCCGTTTAAAGGAACTGAAAGATTCAAAATTGGTGTACAATAAGAGTAGACTTCTTTGGCGTATTCGTCGTAAGACAAAAGAACTTAAAAGTTCGAAATTGGATTCCAAATACTTGGATCTTTGATTATATAATACTTCTTGAATTTTATAAATCTGTGAGGGCTTTTTTTCTGCCAATAGAACAGTAGACAACTTATTACCGAAAGTAATTAAACCAGCCTTGTCTTGTTTTTTTAAAGCGATATTTGATATCACCAGTGCAGCATTAATTACATAATCGACAAGCGTCAAACCATCAAACGGCATACGCATCAATCTTCCTTTATCCAATATAGTGTAAACAGGTTGTGATCTTTCTTCTACAAATTGATTGACCATCAATTCGTTTTTCCGAGCTGTTGCTTTCCAATTTATATTTCTAGGATCATCTCCTTGAACGTATTCTTTAATTTGTTCAAACTCGAGTGTCTGTCCGATCCGTCGTATTTTTTTTATTCCTAGCTCCTCCAAGTTATTTGTAAAAGCAGCAATTTCGTACTTTCTCATTTGAAGGAATGAAGGATAAACAGGTACCTTCACATTTTGGGATAAACGATATCTTCTCACAACAAACTTGATTGGGCTTGTGACAAAAACATTCAATACTCCAAAATCATATTCTCCTCTTTTTGTGGGTCGCAAAGTATAATTAAACAAATCCGTTTTTCCAGGCGCAACAATACTCCTATCCCAGTTCAGCGATCTCGCTTGAAACTGAATCGGCACTTCATCAATAACCTTCAGTCCCATTGGAAAAGCATATTTGTTTTGTACAGAAACCAAAATTTCATTGTCGTCACCATTGGACAAACGACTGGGACAAATCCTTTCACCAACAACGCCTTGCCTGCGGCTATAGAGTAAAAAGAAATCAACAAGTAATAAACCTGTAAAAAGGAAGAAGCAAAATATCGCAATAATATACAGCCACTGTATTGGATAACTGAACACAAATAGAAAGATCAAAACAATGCAGCAAACAAAGAATCGACGAGATAAGAATATGCTATTCCACTTTAAATTCACTATCTAGGGATTTCAATTCCGTTAACCAAAGTCTGAATGATTTTTGAAGCAGTGGACCCTTCCATCTCTTTCTCTGGACTGAGGGTGATTCGATGGTTCAATACTGGATCGACAACATCCAAGATATCATCCGGTGTTACAAAATCTCGACCACGAATCAGAGCAATCGCTTTGGATCCATTTAAAATGGCTATTGAAGCCCTTGGCGAAGCACCAATAGAAATATCCTTATATAAACGGGTTTGTTGCACTAATGTCGCGATGTATCGAATCAATTTTTCTTCAACCCTTATCGCTTGAACTTTTTCCTGATAATCTTTGATTTCTGCTTCGCTAAAAACAGCATTGATTTGTTCTAGTCCTTTATTATTTGTCCCATTATGAATCCCATTAATAATTTGCACCTCCTCTTCAAGGCTCGGATAATCAACTGCAATTTTAAAAAGGAATCGATCCATTTGAGCTTCAGGCAATCGATAGGTTCCTTCCATATCAATCGGATTTTGAGTAGCTATAATAATAAATGGTTGAGACATTGGATAACGTATTCCCTCATTGGTCACCTGTCGCTCTTCCATGACTTCAAACAGAGCGGCTTGCGTTTTGGCCGGGGCACGATTGATTTCATCGATGAGCACTATGTTCGAAAAGATAGGACCTTTTTTATATTCAAATTCTGAGTTTTTAAAATTATAAATACTCGTTCCCAAAACATCCGAAGGCATCATATCAGGTGTAAACTGAATACGCTTAAATTCACTGGAGATCGTTTTGGAGAGAATCTTGGCGGTCAATGTTTTTGCTAGACCGGGAAACCCCTCAATGAGGACATGGCCATTGGCCAAAATAGCGGCGACCAGAAGTTCGACCATTTTATCTTGACCTACTAGAATTTTTTTAACCTCCGATTTCAATCGCTCAACTCCTTCTCGTGCTGGTCCTAAATCAATTCTTTCTTCAAACATGTTTCTTTATTTTATTTCTTATAAAATTCGTTAATCTTCTTATTCAATAATTTCAAACGCGCTTCGGTCACCGATGGACTATCTAGAGTATTCCTGATGACCTTAAACAATTGTGCTATCTCTGTCTCAGTATGCACCGTTTTTGACAGCAATATTTTTTTATCCTCTTCATTAAATTCTATGTCATTTAAGAAAAATTTTCTGTTTAAATATTCTCTAAACATTTTGATTTTCTTGTTGGCAATATCCGTATGATTGCCCTGATTATAATAGAGTGCACCGATTGTTTCTGTAAATTCTAAACTCTCGTTCTTCAAAGGTTCTATCACAGGAATTATCCGTTGGCGCCTTTTGGCGTGAAAAACCATGAACAAAATAAGTGTGAAAAAACCAATCCAATACGCCCATTTTAATGTCCCATGATTCAGTACGACGTGCATAATGGATTGCTTGTACAGGGCATTGATTTTTTTGTGGTATTCGTCCCACAGTATTGACTGGTTTGGCAAATAAGAAAGACACTCAGATATATAGGGATGCGTATTATCATTGACCATATGAAAATTGGTAAAGACAAAGGGCATCGAATGTAAATAGAAATACCCTTCGCCGAAAGGCACTCGAATAAAAACAGGCTTGGATTCATTCTCAGACCAGGACAACTTTAATGGATTAAGGATTTCTATCGAGTCATTTTTAATATCAAAATAATATTGATTTCTAGTTACCAAAGCTTCAAGTGTGCTATCAACATCTTCATTTTTGTAAAACCCTAATGGGATTGATAGTGCATTCAAATTGGTCACCCGATATAGATCCAAATTATAATCTGATTCCATTTGAATATTAAGCGTATCAAGTAATCTATAATGCATTCCACGCATTGCGATAAATGCATTGTTTCCTTGAGACACAAAATTCATCAAAGCCATTCGCTCCAATGAATCAGGAGAATAGTTCTGATCTATTACGATGTAATTGGTGTTTTGAAACGAAGTATCTTTGGTTAGGTTGTACAAGGGTTGGTCCACAACCGTCATTGATTGATCGGGAAATATTGATTGGAGCTCGTCAAACAAAATCAAATTCCCAAATGGCCAATCATGTTTATTACTAAAACTAGGGTTCCAATTCATTTCTCGCGGCATCGTGTAAAAAAGAGCCACAAAAGCAATCGAATAAAATAGCAACATCAATATGACTCGTTTATTTTTAACCCACATTGCTTGCTATATTGGTGAACAATTGCTGGAATTGTTGATGAATCGTTTTGAATTCGTCCTTACTTTCTAATTCAAATTCTCCATACCAAACATATTCATATATTCTCGTCGCCTCTTGGAACGAAGATTTAATTTTTTTGTCCGTTAATTCTGATACATAATCAGAATTGGTTTTTCCTTTTTTCCACTTAATCAGGGCTTTATCATCGAGTCCACGCAGCGTTTTCAAAAATAGCAGACGGACAGCAACACGATATTCACCGGCAGCAATTGCTGAATCTATCAATTTTTGAATCTGATCTTTTCCTGTGGTTTCGTCAACCGTCTCTGCTGTAATCTTCACCTTCTTGCTATCTTCCTTTTGGAAAAGTGGACCATTTTCTGTTTTCAAAAAATGATAGAGTAAAAAAGCGGCACCCAAAAAAATAACAGCATAGAATAAAAACTTCAACAAGAATCTTGAAACGCTACTACCCAATGTTTTGGACAACCACTCCATGGCCCTCATAAAGGCACGACTTAAAAAATTCTCTTCGTATTTTGGATTCTGAGTAAAATTAAATCTAGGCTCTTTTTGATAATTTTTTATGCGACTTTCGTCGAATGTTCTCAGCTCGATTTGTAAGGTATCTTTTTCAAAATAGATCGAATCTCTTTGCCCCGAGAGAGCAAGAAAACCAAACAAAAACAAAACGATTAATTTAACCTTCAATTTTTAAAATTCACCTTCGTTATCAAACATGGATTCGCTATGTGTACCTAATGTCTCAATTCTTGATCTCAAACCAGTGTTATCTTTTCGTTCGACGAGATCATAATACTTAACCAAAAGACAAACCCATATATACATTTGACAAAATAACGAACCAAGATTCATTAAAAAGAATCCGACAGTAACCCAAATGAAGGATGTAGTTATCCCTTCTGTAGGATCAATACTTGAAAAATTGAGAATACCGGCAATTAATTGACCCGGTATAACCAGAATATAAGACAATAAAGAAGCGATAATACTAGCCACAAGATAAAGTCCAAACGTCGGCCACCAATGATCTTTAATTAACTCAAATGATCTCTTAAGGGCTTCAGTATGACTTAGAGATTCTCTCACCAAAATAAATGGATAATACTGTAGTGGCACGATCAAGTATATTAAAATAAAAGAACTTATAATACCTACCAAGATCACCAAACCAATATGCACTGCAAAAGCCAAACCAAGCATAATCGCTAAAGGAACAAATAACATTAAAAAAATATATATGGCAGCTGTTAAGACAGGAAGAAACATGCTGAGAATCTTAGATTGCACTTGACTATATTCAACTGGCTCACCTCCATTTTCTTCAATGCAAATAAAAATTGCATAACAAACCAAAAAACTTAAAATTCCTCCAATGATTGTAAAAAAATACATCAAACCAACTCCAGAAAATATTTCTTTAAAATCCATTAAGCTCTGTATATCGCCTGCCATCAATTTGACGACTGATCCGCCAAGGTATCCCAAGAGTACAGAACCAATAATAATGGTGGGTAAAACAAAAATCATAAAACCGAGTAAGAACGCTTTAAAATTATGTTTTATAATTTTAAATGCTTCATTGATTATTTCGCCAAATTCTCGTTTTCTAAGCAGTATAAACTGATTCGAATTTTCCATCTCTCTCTAATTTTTTTGGATAAAGAATATAATACCAAATGATATAAGCAAATGATAAGACGATCACCAAGATTCGTAAAAAGCTGCCCATTTCCATATAATGTCTCGTCAAATAACTTTCTATGATGGCTGCAAATATGACGACTGGTACCGAGCCCATGATAATTTTTAGACTTCTCTTGGCTCCATTGACGAGACTAACCCTTCGGGAATATGTGCCGGGGAATAATAAGCTATTTCCTAAAACGATCCCCGCTCCACCAGTAATGACGATTTCCGATAACTCTAAAGCCCCATGAATAAAAATGGTCGAAAATGAAATCCAAAACAATCCATTTTTAATAAAAAAATATTGAAATGCTCCCACCATTACTCCGTTATAAAACAAAACCATTCCCGTACCGATGGAACCAAATATTCCCAATACAAAAGCTAAGAATGATACCCGAACATTATTACTCGAAATGCCAAAAAACATATTCCCTTGAGAAGAGCTTTTGTAAACTGCCATCGGGTCACCTTTGTCTATGTTCTCCAGAGTCATATTGACATAATAATCACCCAAAATGAGTCTGACGTAATCATCATCCAGCATCGAAGAAAAAACACCAATGGAAATAGCAATAAGAAAAATGATTAAGGAATATCCAATTTCCTTATGACTTTCCAATACTGCTTTCGGAACTTCATATTTCCAAAAATGTACAAATCGAGATTTTTTTTCTTTTTTATTTCGATAAATATATTGATGTGCATTAAGCGCCAAATTATTAAGGTATCCTACCACTTTACTTTCTGGATAAAAGGTTTGAGCGTAAGACAAGTCATCAGTCACCTGTATATAAAAGTCAGCCATCTCGTCAGGCGTTAAATTCAATTTACCAGCCAAAGCCTTCTCTAGAGATTTCCAGGATGATTCATTTTTCTTTATAAATACGACTTCTTTCAAATGATAGACTTTTACAAATGGAGAGACTATGAAATTTGAAATTAAAAAAAGATTTGCTAACATTACAACATGCCTGAAATCATTAAAATAAAAACGGCACAAAACGTAAGCATAAGTTATATTTTGGCTACTATTGGGGATAGAATCGTAGCTTATATAATCGATTTAATTATCATGATAGCCTACGGGCTTTGTCTCGGACTTTTAACCGCTCAGGCTAAGCTAGCTCCCATTATATATGTTCCATTGATCCTTCCTATCGTCTTTTTTAGTTTTCTGTTTGAAAAATTTAATGAAGGACAATCTCCTGGTAAAAAAGTTATGAATATTAAAGTAGTTTCATTGGATGGAAATCCAGTATCAACAGGCACCTTACTACTGCGATGGCTATTCAGATTAATTGATATTCATCTAGTTTCGGGGATCGTTGCAATCTTGGCAATTGCTCTTGGAGAAAAAGGTCAGAGAATTGGTGATATGGTGGCTGATACTATTGTAATAAAATTAAAGGCAAAAGTAAACCTTAGAGATACGGCCTATAAAAAACTAAGACCCAATTATACGGTTGTATACAAAAACGCCAATATTCTTAATATTAAAGATGTCTCTATCATCAAAGAAGTATTAAGGAATTTTTCTGAAGATCGATTTGATCTCATTAAAATCACATCATCAAAAGTAGAAAACATTCTACAGGTAGATCGAGAGACCAGCTCGGAAATCTTCTTAAAAACCGTTGTTAAGGATTATAATTACCTTATCAATTATGCTGCTCAAGAAGAAGAATAAAAAACTTATGAAAGCGGCTACCGTTCACGAATTGAAAAAAGAATTAGAAACTTATCATCCTGATAGAATCAGACAATTGATTCTGCGTCTGGTTAAATATAAAAAGGACAATAAAGAACTATTGACCTATTTGCTTTTTGAAGCCGATGATGAAGACGCTTTCATTCAGTCCGTTAAAAATGAAGTGGATGAAATGATGAGCAATTTAAACCGCAATACCGTTTATTATACCAAAAAGGGCCTTAGAAAAGTATTAAGGTATTTGGATAAATTTATTCGATACAGTGGGAACAAAGAAACTGAAACCAATCTTAGGATTTATTTTTGTCAACAAATGAGAGAAAATCGTTTACCCTTTCATAAAAGTAAAGTGTTGCGAAATTTATACGATCGCCAAATTGACAAAATAGAGAAAGCCTTAAAAACACTCCACGAAGATCTTCAATACGACTATTCTGAATTGCTGGATGAAATTAAATAGGGGCAAAAAAAAAGAGGATGCCTATTGAGACAGCCTCTTTTTTACTAATTAGTTTGATCAATAACTTCCTTACTTGACGATACTAATTTTACTCACTCCTAAATTATTATTCTCATCTTTCAAAGAGATCATGTAAAATCCTTGATTTAAGTCTGACAAATCTAAAGTAGTTGTTCCTTCCATATTTCCTGTCTTCAATACTTGTCCAGACAAGGTATATACTGTGTAGAACGCCTTGGTGTTATCCTCAATCTCAATAGTGGTCAATCCATTAGAAGGATTAGGGAAAACATTAAACTCCTTTCCTCCTAAATCATTCACACTTGAAGTTTCAAGAACCGAAACAGCGGCATTCAAAATATTTCCGTTTGCTCCTTGTAAAAATACAACTACTTCTCTTTCAGATCCAATATGAGTTTCAAAAGAACCTTGGGAAGGGAAACCAGAAGGAACTTCACTAGTGGTATAAGATTCGGTTGTCGAATATCCTTGACCTCCTACTAAGTTTACAGTAGTACCATTTGCATTTGGTAAATGCTTTCTAAATACATGATGGAATTCAGTCTCACCATTTGTAAAATCATCGGCCGCACCACCTGCTGCATATTGATCATCAAGAATAGCTATTTGTAATGAAGTATTTGGGAAAGATGCATATGGGTTTACTGCCACATCTACAACCACATCATTACCAGTAATTATATGTGTTGCATCAATGTCAACATAAGTTGGAACTGCAGCAGCATTTGTCACATCAGAAGGTACTCCGCTTATTTGAGCATCAATAAATAGCGTAGGTGCTCCTGATACACCATAATAGGCTCTTCTTGTTTCTACTTCAGAATTCCAAGCATGGTCTCCTGGTTCAGGCCAGTTAACTTGATAAGAAATAACCGCAAGATCAGCTCCAGTTTCAGCATTAGCATTTGCATCTTTTAAATATTGGCCCAATCCTCCTCCACCAAATCCACTCGTTGCCAAAGTAAAGCAAGGAGGACAGGTTGAAGAGGTAAACACTTCCATAAGAGGTAAACGAGTTCCTTCTTGAGAAGCACATGAAGCTAATCGAGTAGTACAATTATTTGCACTATTCAAATCACCTGCAGCCGAAACACAGACATCTATATTATAATCAGTTCCAGCAACCGTTGTCAATGTCGTCGCATGAGAAAAATTCATTGTTTGACCCGGAGCAACAGTCATATTAAAAGTTTCAGTATTATCTCCGTTACCATCATTCCAGTTAACATCAAAAGACGTAACTTCATTATATCCTTCGTTTGTTACCGTACCAGATACAGTCACTGATCCAGCCAATACAATTGGATCAATGTCTACACTTGAAAGTGCAAGATCATCAGAAAGTACCTCGCGTAAAACAACGTTATCTAAAATTAAGAAGTTTTCATCAGTACAATTATGGTGTCGGAACGTTACATAAATTGTAGATCCCGCATAGGCAGAAACATCTACACTACGAGATAAAAACACACCGCCCTCAGGTAATGCTTCTCCAAATTCAGGAGTAGTGCTGACAATAGTAGCAACATCATCGGTTGAAGTAATTATCACATCGTAATATTCTTCCCACCAATTATTGGTTGTTTCAACATTAGCTACTACAAATTCCAAAGACAATACCGAACCAGCGTTTGTTAAATCTATAGCTGAGGACGTAAGCAAATTATCTGGAGTTAGGATTGTTCCTCCCAACCAAGAATTTGAAATTGCAGCACCCGAATCGTCAACTCCGGCATCTGCAGGGTTCCATTCATTTCCATCACCATCGTTATCGACCGAAGTGAATTGACCTAAAGTACCGTTATTAAAATTTTCAGAAAAGTACTGAGCATTAAGACTTATTGTAAGAATACAAAAGCTTAAAAAAGGTAAAATTTTTCTCATAAAATATCTATTTTAATTAATTGATCTAGTTAATAAAATTAGCTATCGCTAAATTGCCTCCCAAAATAGAAAATTATCAGAAAAACTTAGTGAACATAATACTTGTATTCTTTGTGAATCATCAACTTTAACGCGTCTAACGGACAATTCCAACAAATTTTATCCTGTTTCTTCACAAAAAGTCCAAGCCTCATAAGGGTTTGTTTAAAATATGAGCTCTTTGTATAAGCTCTCGATGCAAGGGGTTGGTTTCCAAAATTTCCTGATTTCCAACCATAATTAACTGTTCTCTTGATCGCGTTATGGCCACATTTAACTTACGATCAATTCCCTCCGTTGATAGAGAAGAAATAGAATTTAATTTTTGTACCGAATTAGTACACCACGAAATGATGATGATATCCCTTGCTCCGCCTTGAAAGCGCTCCACCGTATCAATTGTTATTTTTTCTAGTGGCAATTCTTTTTCGATAAACTTTTTTGTAATCAAAGCGATTTGTGCCCTGAAAGGAGTAATTATACCGATGGTGTCACTCTGGATCTCTATGGACTCGGATTTAAACTTCGCTATGAAACGTTCAACTATTTTCACTACGATATCAACTTCAAATCGATTGGTTTTTAAGTGCAAGGATTCGTCTGGTTTACTTGGGATGAACAAAACTCTTTTTGAGAATAAATCACCATGGCGCTTAATGTCCAATGGAGCGCTTAGGCGTTTGATGTTGTCCAAACATCTGAGTTTGCCATCATAAAAGATATCGCTTGCAATATCTTTTATTTCAGTATGCATTCGGCCTTGAGCCGTCAAGACACCAACAGCATGATCCCATTGGTTCTGAATACACTGCTTATATAATCTCTCAAAAAGTGAATCCCTTAAATTCTGGAATCCCAATGACTTGAGATTATCATCTTGAACAGAAGAAAATTCTTGGTCCTGGACAACAACCGCTGGTAATTGTTTATGATCACCGATCAATACAAATCGATTAAACTTACTCAATAAACCAATAAGCATAGGCTCTAAAATTTGAGACGCTTCATCAATCACCACTGTATCAAATCGTTTTAACTCCAATAATTCGGACTTCCCCAAAATTGACGATACGGTCGAAACAAAGATTCGTTTGGATTGAATAAACGCTCTTATCTGTGAGCGACGATTAAAATTTGAAATATGAGAATCAAGGAGTTGAGATTTATATTCATCTGCCACGCCGTACTTCGATCCAATGCGGATATAGTTCTGACTAAAGGACTTATCTATAGCATTTAAACTGCCACATATTTCGTCAACAGCCTTGTTTGTGTATGCCAATATTAAGATATTTTCGGATGTATCCGAATGCAAACATTTTATGTAATGATGAAGCATGACACTCGTTTTCCCCGTACCTGGTGGTCCCCAAAGCAAAAAATAATCTTCAGTTTGAAGCATCCTGCTTAAAATATGGTTCTGCTCTTGTGTCAAAGCAGGATTTTCCGGTAAACTTTCAGGTTCTAAAAATGATGGAGCGATTCTACCCAATAGACGTTGACGAATCATAGGTTTTGTATTGGCAAAGGCAAACAAACTTCGATAATGATGATTAAAGCTGCTATCTAGCATATCTGGTTCAATATTCCAGAGGCGCTTTTGAGTGAAGACTTTTTCTTGAACTTGTTTACTCCTCAATCGTAACATCACATATTCATCTGTAATTTCTAGGACCGTACATTTAAAAATTTGATGCTGCAAAACTGCTTCTCTGCTGTGCTCTTTAAATGGGTACAAAACACAGATGTCTCCTCTCCTAAAATTGGCCAATTGATTGGAAGCAAGTGTTTTATTAAAACGTATCGTTCCTTCCAAATTATTGAGACTATTAGATTCATATTTCAATTGACTGAGAATTGAAAACCGCTCTTCTTTTTCTTCAATTGGTTCCAACCAAATGGCAGCCAACCCATTGGATTTGTCCAATCCATGTTGACCTATTTTAGCCAAATAATGTTCTTTAGAGATGAAGCTTACAAATAGATCAAAATAAGATTTTTCTATGTTGTCCAACTGATGATAAACGCTCGCAAAAAGATGAAGATCTCGAGAGACAAAACCCTTGAGATCCGAAAAATTATTAGGATTCAAGAGATCAAGAATTTTGGACCTTTGTAGATTTTGGTGAAGTCGTATTTCGTTTAAAACGATGTGATTTCTAATTTTAAGCGCTTCAAATTGTTGTGCTTTTACGGCGGGTGCATATCGTAGATGTTTTTGGCTTTCGCCCGAATAGAGTATATAATTTGAGGGTTTAATACGCTGACCATACACTGATTTTACGATTAAATCGTATAGTAATGTTTGGATGTAATGATTTTGTGCAAGGCCGTAGACATTCGCATTGAATGCTTTTCCACTTTTTAATTCTATGATATCAGCCCTGGCATTTTTGTCATCGTAATGAAATAGATCCAAACGTCCTTGCAATCCATAATTTTTCGAATAAAATGAAGATTCCAAGAAAGCATGTTCCTTCTGAATGCCTAAATTTTGGAATTCAACTTGAATCACATCATCCAGATTTTCGTAATGCATTTTTGCCTTGTGAACAATTTCCTTCACTTCTTCATCACCCAAAACAGAAAATTGTAGAGGACTTAATTTTAACAAAGATGGAATCAAC
>JAHDCZ010000204.1 GCA_020629615.1 Saprospiraceae bacterium | reverse complement strand
ATTTTTTCTCATAATTGATTTATTAAAATTCTCAGATAATTGTTGATTCATATTCCTTAAACAAAGGATATAGCCTGGCAAAGCCACATCAAAGTTTTATATTTCAAAATATTCACGCTCTATAGTATTAATGACTTACAACCGACCCTACAGCGAAATAATATTTGTGAATGTATACATTATACGAATGATTGAAACAAACAATTCACACTACTGTACTACTACATTGCAATATTCCAGTACTACTCTACAACATCATTTGGACTATTACCCTAGAAAAAAGGAATTGATCTAAATTGCATCATTATTGAATAAATAAGTTTTAGGATCGGCATGAAATTTTAGGTGTCTTTAGAAATGGATGGCAAGGGTGTTCTTTTCTATTGAAAGCCAATCAATTAGGGATTTTTCGACTTAATTTCGACATACTCGTTAAAAACAATTATTAATTCTATATTATAATATCAAGGCTGATTTCCGCTTGTAATGTATGAATATTGCGAGCTTAATAAACACTACTTTACGCTGAAAATAGTACTTCATCCCTACTACATTGGCAGTAAATTATGCTCAAGTAGCTCTATGAGCATTAAATTCTTAGTTATATTGTTAGCACAACGAAACTGATGCTTATTTACCCCAAAAAAATATTGGTCTTTTTTCTCTTTATGCTCATTGGTCATGTTTTACATGCCCAAAAAAATATCGGGCAACCCTTTATTCACAATTTCACGAAGGAAGTCTCCAATAGTGGTTTAAGAAACTGGAAAATCTCTCAAGACAGCATCGGAATCTTGTACTTTGCAAACGACGAAGGACTCCTAAGCTTCGATGGTGCTAATTGGAAAATATATCAAGTTGAAAATAATACTATTCTTCGATCAATTTTTATCGATGAAAAAAGAATCTATGCAGGATGTCAAGGCGATATAGGCTATTTTGAAGCTGATAGTACTGGAACACTTTGTTACCATTCGTTGAAAGACAAAATACCTACTAAGGACAATCAATTTGCTGATGTATGGAAGATAAACAAGCACCGTGAGTTCATCATATTCCGGACAACGGACAAAATATTGGCTTATAACGGTGATAAAATATCCATTCATTGGATTCAACCTGATTTTTCTTTCTATTTAAATGAAAATAGAAAAATATACCTCAATCAACTAGAACTTCAATTTGACGACAATTCTTCAGGAGTCGTACAAAAGATCTATTCCGAACCAAATTTTAAAAATAAATCCATTCAAGGACTTTTAAATCAAGACAATCATGTTTTAGTCTTTACAAATGAAGGAAGTATTTACAAGTATCAAAATTCAAAATTTGCGGAGTGGAAGACGCCGAATCATCAATTTCTTAAAGAAAATCGTATCCAATGTGTTGAAAGAATAGACGAAAAAAGCATTGCCATCGGTACATTATCTGGTGGTGTTTTAATAATAGATAATGAAGGCACAACAGTAAATCAAATCAATAGTCTTAATGGACTTTTGAACAATGAAATCATTGATCTGTATTTAGACAATTCTGGCAATTTATGGATAAGTCAAAGCAATGGAATCAGTTGTATTGAAACTAATTCACCTTACAGAACAATTAAACCGGACAACAAAAATATAAGTCCAGGATATGCCGTCAAAATCTACAAAGACAACTTATATCTGGGGACCTCCGTGGGATTATATGCAAGCCAATTGGATAAAACGAGAACATCTGAGGGCACCTCTAATTTTAATATCATCCAAGGAACAAAAGGTCAAGTATGGGGATTAAACGAATTCAATGGAGAACTACTTCTAAGTCACCATGAAGGCGCATTTCGAATTGAAGAAGGTAAGGCAATTAAAATTTCTAAAACTCAAGGGTCATGGGGATTCATAACTATAGATGACTCTCAAAAAATCCTTCTCGAAGGACATTATAAAGGATTGAACATTTATGAATTTTCAAATGGACATTGGAAGTTCAAAAATGAGGTTCAAAACATGATCGATGAATCTTGTAGAATTTTGGCAAAAGATTCAGACGAAAATATTTGGGTGGCTCACCCATATCGAGGCGTATATCGTATCGTACTTGATGAGAGCTTAAAATCAGTAAAGGAAATCAAGTTATACAATTCTAAAAATGGCTTTCCATCAAACTGGGTCCATGTTTTTGAGGTCAAAGGTGATGTAGTTTTTACTACAGAAAAAGGAGTCTACAGCTATAATGAGGAAAAGGATAACTTTCAGCCTTCTTCTATATGGGCTAGTATCATTGATTCTAGTAAACGGGTTCAAAGACTAATTGAAGATGATCAAGGAAATATTTGGTCAGTCATTGACGACGACATAGGTCTAATTACAATCAATGACATTGGCTTTGAAAAGGTCGTAAACCAACATGAATTACCTAAACTTTCTGGAAAACTGGTTGGAGGATTTGAACACATTTATCCACATGATGGAGAAAATGTTTTCTTTCCTACTGAAGAAGGCTTTATTCATTACAATCCTCAAAAACCCAATTCGGTAAAAGGAGATCTGCACTCGCATATTCATGAAGTTAAACTCGGAGATTCGACAAGTATCTACGGAGGATACAAATCCGAGCGATGGATTGAATCCAAATTTAAATACTACGAAAACGCCTTCACCTTTAAATTTTCAGCTACAGAATATTCTGACTTTGATCAGATAGAATTTCAATATATTTTAGAAGGACTGGATGAAAAATGGTCTCCCTGGGTGAAAAAAAACTTCAAAGAATA
>JAHDCZ010000203.1 GCA_020629615.1 Saprospiraceae bacterium | reverse complement strand
GTGATGGACAGCTTGTCAAAAGAATATGTGCTTTACGAAGCTCCTAAAAGAGTGAAGCCAAGAGAATGGCTATCCGATAAATTTCCTTGTGCTTTTGGAAATATGTTTGTGATTACAAACCATAAGGAAGATATCATTTATCAATTCATCGCGCCCTATGAGAAACAGAAATTATTTCAAGAACTAATGGAGTCCAAAAGTACTAAACCTATCCAGTCGTATTACGAGGTCCTAGAGAACAATAAATCAGATTCGACATTTATGCATCAATTTGTGGATGCCTTGTTGGATCAATATGTAAATGATAAAGATGTATTCAATTATTATTTGGATCATTTTTTTGGAATCAATGATAATTGTAAACGAATTCTTTGCAGAGAACTAGTCGATGAGAGATCAAGTAGAATTTTTATGAATCATTATTTTGAATTTCAAGACGCCGGTTTTCCAAAGAGAGAATTAGAAAAACGATTGGCAAACTCACTGATCTACGATTTTAAGAAAACTCATGGTCATGAGTTCCATGAAAAGGATAGACGTCAAGGAAATGAAATGCTGTTAGAAATGACTCGATCATTTTTGGGAGAATCGGAAGCTTTTAAAGCTCCTTATCAAGCGATGTTCAATCTATCTTATTCGAAAGAAGATTTTGAAGACAATCCAACGGAAGAGAATAAGAAAAAATATATTGAGGCAAGTTTTAAGTCATTTGATCATGATATCATAGATATTTATGGGGATTATCAATTTTTTAAAAACACCTATGATTTGACCCTTTTGATAGATCATGAAACTGAAATGCAACGTCTTATCGAATATCTAGCATCGAAACCCGAGTTTCAAAATGAATTTGAATACACAGAACTTCTTGCCTTGTGTTATTACCGAATGAACGATGAAAAAAAGGCTGCCGAATTTCTAGCAAAAGCCAATGAACTGGCTGTGGCGGAAAAAGTAAAATTTAGACCCGTACTTCCCCAATTAAAAAAGGAAGGCAAAATTTCGAAACTACAAACTTTGGAAGAATGAGAATACGATGGATAATCATATGTTCTTTTTTGCTTTGTACGACATCTGCTAGGGGTCAGGCAGATTCTCTATGTACTTATCCTTTTCCCAAAACCTGGGAAGAAGCCGTTAAAATTTCTGAAGAGACCTTTAAGCCCATTCTTTATCATCGTACGAATGCAGCGGTGAAAGACAACGAACTAACAAAGGCGATGCAAGTCGAAATTTTTAGTAATAAGAAAATAATGGATAGTCTGAGCACTTATTATGTCGTTTTCAAAGAGGATATAGAACTATGGGGTTACGAAAAACAAGATCGTTTTTTGAGTTACCGCTATCCGACCACCACGATCTCCGATTTTGAAAAGAATATATTTTGTCAATTTCAAAAATATAAGAATGGAAAAGAGTTTCTCGAAAAACTCGGAAATTGCCTGAATCGTAAACCGATCTTTCAATATTATGAAGAGTATCCAGATAGTGTGGACAATAAGGAATTTATTGACAAATTCACGGGTGTATTAATTGATCAAGGGATTAGAGATCGAGAGGTTTTTGAGGTATATATCGATCTTTTTCCAGAAGTTTCTGACAAGAGTTTTGAATTGTTAACCAATGGTTTGTATCAAGAAGAGTATGATGAGTTGTTCAAAAGCCTCTATTTTGATTTTAGGAAAGCTGGATATGATGAAGAAAAACTCTTAAGAAGATTAATTAGTGTGATGTATCACGAAGCAAACGTAAAAATTTTCAATAGACGATATCAGAGTTTGAATAGGGAAGAAATAATGTACAAATACAGCGACAAAGCTTTTTCAGGTGTTCAAAAATTTTTAGGAGAATCGGATGATTTTAAAGACTCTCTTATGGTATTTAGTGAATATGCTTTTGCTAAGAATAGAGCAACGAGGGAACCCAATGAAGAAAACATTAGAAAACTTTTTAACAAAACATTACCCTTACATTATTATGATATGATTTCCGTCTACGGAGAAAAGAAAAGTTTTGAAATGACTTTTGATCTCTTCATGAGTATTGAGGATGAAGAATCCATGGACGAACTCATCTATATTCTCAAGAATAGTGATTTCTACAAAGACAAATATCAATATGTAGAAATCCTCGCCATGTGCTACTATCGAATGGATAATGAAAAAAAAGCCGCCAAGCTACTTGGTAAAGCCAATACCTTAGCGGTAGAAAAAGGTATTAAATTTAGACCCGTTTTGCCCCAGTTGAAAGCCAACGGAAACATTGGTAAAATTGAACGAACTTCAAGAAAAAAATAACGAAGTGATTAAAAACGTATGTTAAAATGATTTGATTGTGCTTGTTATTCAGATCAATGCTATTTTGGAAGTTCGAAACATTTGCTATGGGCTGAGAAAAAGCTGATGAGATGAGTTTCAATGACTCGTAAAAGAATTAACGATATGTTTTTAAGTCAATTCAAAATTCACTTTCGGCGAAAGCCAAAAAAATCAAGACTTAACAAATAGCCATCTATAAAGATAAAAAGGAATTAGTAGTACTCCGAATAACACAATGATCACACCTTCTAAGCTCAAAATATACCAGGGCCAGGGTCCTAGCAAGTCATACAATGTTTTGCCCGGCGGCTTATCCATCAGATAGAGATAATTGGAATCTAGTAACAAATTGATTGGAGTCATGCATAGTGCCAATACGTTCATTCCGATCGCGCTCAAAATCGCATCTTTTATTGTTAAATGCCAACGATAAACAAAAATACCGT
>JAHDCZ010000002.1 GCA_020629615.1 Saprospiraceae bacterium | reverse complement strand
TGTTTGGCTTGACAACCGCTGCATTCGGACAAATGCAAACTCAAAAAGATATTGCACTTCGCTATTTAGAGCAAATGTCAGAAGAATGGAACTTGGAGGAGAGTGATTATGCGGATGTTTTGATAAGTCGAGCGTATAAAAGTAACGACGAAATAAGCCATGTTTATTTAAATCAAACATATGCTGGGATAACAATTCATAATGCTGTTTCTGGAATAAACATTAAAAATGGAGAGGTCTTTTATGCTTGGAATCAATTTGTATCCAACATCGATTCAAAAGTAAATACTACTTCACCAGCCATTAGTGCTCAAGAAGCAATCGGTTTTGCAGCGAAACATTTGGAAATCAGTTCTTATTTTCCTCCAAATTTAATTCGTGAGACGTCTCAAAATTCTTTTGAATTCGAAGCAGCAAACTTTACTAGAAAAGAAATTCCCGTAGAATTAAAATATGCATATTTGTCTGATGGATCTGTAGTCCTCGCTTGGGACATGATGTTACAAATGAAAGCTAATTCTGACTATTGGAATGTTAGAATTAACGCTACCAATGGAGAATTCATTGAAAAGGACAACTGGACACTCTATTGTAATGCAGGAGGACTTCATAACCATGATAACAATTGTGGTATCCATCAATTGAATGTGCACAACGATAGTTTTGAAGGTATTGAAGAGGCAACAAATCTTGCTGGTGAAAGCTATCGAGTATTTGCGCTTCCGGCTGAATCACCCATCCATGGACCTCATGTATTGGTTACAGAACCTAATAATGACAGTTCTCCTACTGGTTGGCATGATATCAATGGTGATGGTGAAGCAGATTATACAACCTTAAGAGGAAACAATGTGAATGCTTTTGTAGATGCAAATAATGATTTTATACCCGATGGGCCAGGACCCGATGGTGGATCAACTTTAACTTTTGATTTTCCGTATGACTCTAATTCTGAACCTGATGGAAATATGGATGCTGCAATGGTTAATATTTTTTACATGTGTAATATGATGCATGACTTAATGTACATCGCAGGGTTTGATGAACAGGCTGGAAATTTTCAAGTAAACAACTATGGCAATGGTGGAAATGGAAATGACCCTGTAATTGCTAGAGGATTTGTTCCGGGAAACATGGGAGCAAATCTTAATAATGCTTTTTATCGACATGAAGGAGACGGTACAAGTGCTAGCATGAACTTAGGTCTCTGGGATGCAGGTGCAGGTGGCTTGCTAACAATTACTGAGCCATCTGAAATTGCTCAAACGATTTCTTCTTATGGCACTCCAAATTTTGGAACTGCCATAGGAATGACGCCTATCATAGGAAATGCCGTCATCGCAAAAGATGCAACATCAGATCCTACACAATGTTGTGAAGAAATTGCCAATGTCAGCAGTGTCAATGGACAAATCGCTCTTATTGACCGTGGACTTTGTGATTTTAGTGCAAAAGTACTTAACGCTCAAAATGCAGGTGCTGTTGCTGTATTGATTTGTAATGTGCCGGGTGTGAATGGTGGTACTGGAGAAGAAATCATCAATATGGGTGCAGGTGTCGGGGCAGATGATGTAACCATTCCTTCATTATTTTTACCAACTAGCACATGTAATTTGATTAGATCTTCGATAACGGCGGATGTTATCGTAAAGATAACTCTTCAAGATCAAGGAAACATGGGGCCTTCAACACTGGATGCTGCTTTGGATAATGGAGTCTTTGCTCATGAATTTGGTCATGGTATATCACTAAGGATTATGGGAGGTGGATGTATTCGTTGTTGGGATGATGATGGCGATGGAACTTGTGATCGAGGTGAACCCATGGGAGAAGGTTGGAGTGACTTTTTTACATTAGTTAGTACTGCTGAACCTGGTGACTCCGGAGCAGATAGAAGAGGAATTGGAAATTACGTGTCAGGTGAAAACGTCAATGGTGGTGGGATAAGAAGATTTCCTTATTCTACAGATATGAGTATAAACCCTCAAACATATGACGATATTAAAACAGGTAGTGTTCCACATGGTGTTGGAGAACCTTGGGCTCAAATGTTATGGGATATGTATTGGGCTTTTGTAGACCTATATGGATGGAAGGCTTGGGACGATCCTGACTTACAAGATTCTGGAAATTTCAAAGCAGTTCAATTGGTTATCGAAGCCTTAAAAAATACTACTTGTAATCCTGGATACGTTGATGGTAGAGATGCTATCATTGGAACAGACCTAGCTCTTTTTAATGGCGATCACGAATGTCTAATTTGGGATGTTTTTGCTAGAAGAGGTGTAGGGTATTATGCTGATCAGGGATCTCCAGAACAAAATAACGACGGTACCGAAAACTTCGAATCGCGACCTCAATGTATTGCTGAATTAAAAATCAAAAAAACAGCAACAGAATTAATCACTCCAGGTGACGATATTGAAGTCGCGGTCAACGTGATTAATCATAGAGTCGAGACCATCAATGGTGTTTATGTAACAGACGAAATTCCTGATGGATTGACTTTTAGCTCAGCTTCATCAAATGTTACGGCTACCGTAGCTGGGAACACAGTTACTTTTGAATTGGGCGACATGGAATATGAAGATGAAATTGATTTCACCTATACTATGTCCTCTGATCCTAACATCAAATCTACGACCATATCGATAGAAAGTTTTGAAGATGGCCCTAACGGATGGCAGGTAAACCCATTGGAAGGAACTAACTTATGGCAGCTTTCTCTAGACGCCGCAAATAGCGGGCAAGTTTCTTGGTACATAGACGAAGCCTTAACGGAGTCTGATCAAGTACTGGTATCTACTCCCTTTACGGTTTCTGGTGACATTCCTGTGGTTCGATTTTGGCACCGATATGATACACAACCAACCAATGATGCCGGATTCATTCAGGTTTCTGAAGATGGAGGCTTTACATGGACTCTAATGAATGACGAATTCATCCGCAATGGTTATCCTGGTGATGTTGTCTATGGTACCTTTGCAATCCCAGGTCTTCAAGGATTTTCGGGAAGTACAAACGGCGAGTTCATTGATTCTTACGTAGATGTATCTGCTTATGCAGGACAAGAAATTCAAATTCGTTTCCGATTTGGAACAGACGAAGACGGTGAAATCTCTCCGGCTCCTGGTGCTGGTTGGTATGTCGATGATTTTGAATTAATGGATCTTAAAAAATATAGTGCTGATGCCTGCGTATATGGAGGCGATGGAACCTTACACAACTGTACAGGCGTAGTTGAGACTGTAGTGGATTCTGATGGAATTGGAACTGGCATTATCGAAGGTGAGTTGGATCAATTTAACTACAACATCTTCCCTAACCCAGCAAATAATCAATTAAATATTTCGATAGCAAGCAAGTCTTATGAAGATGCATTGATTTCTTTAATCACTTTTGATGGAAAAGAAGTCCTTAGATCTTCTCAAGCCATCGGAAAGGAATCAAGAGTTGTGCAGTTGAATATTGAATCCATTCCAACAGGTTTATATGTGGTTAAAATAGAAACTGCTTCTGGTATCATTACCGACAAAGTAATGATTAAATAAGCTTTAAAAATTATAAGATCTCAAGCCGCATCATTCATTTGGTGCGGCTTTTTTATTTTGATTTTTTAACTTAGTAATACTCAACACCAGCTTATGATGACCCTACGCTTTTCTCTATCAGCTTTTTTTATACTGATCTTTTCAATATGTCCGGCTCAAGAATCCAAGGATTATTTGAAGACAATTCCATATATCGATTCTGAGACTCCAGAGTGGGCTGTGGAGATGTACAAAGAATCTCCCAATTTCTTTCTAGTTGATCAACTCTACGCAGAATATTACAAAACATATCCATTTTGTAAATCGATTCACACCCAAAACTATAAACACTGGAGACGTAAAATTGAGAAATATCTTACCGCATCTGGCAACATTGATATTCCAAACTTTTCTATTCAGCGAAAGCGAAAAAATGAATTTGAAAATAAACAAATCAGTTTGAATCGCTCATCCAATTCATGGACTCCGATCGGTCCATTTGATACGTATAGTACTGATGAAAATCAAACACAGGTTTCGTGGCAAGCCAATGTATATAGCATCGATCAATCCAAATCAAATCCCAATATTCTATTTGTTGGAACCGAAGCTGGGGGTGTTTTTAAATCAATAGACAAAGGATTAAACTGGGATTTTGCTTCTTTTAACACTACCATGAGAACAGTCCGTTCGGTAAAAATCGACCCATCTAATCATGATGTTGTTTATGCTGGTGATGGTTCCGCAATTTATAAAACGATAGATGGTGGCAGCCAATGGGATCTGATGTACGAAGAAGCAAGTTTAAATGTCAATGATTTTGCCATTGATCCCAATAATACCAACATCATACATGCCGCCACAAATCAAGGATTACTTCGATCTCAAGATGCAGGGATGAGCTGGTCAAAGATTTCCAATGAGACTATTTGGGACATTGAACTCAATGCGACCAATTCTTCTGAAGTTTATATTTTACAAAGCAATCCTGCTGAAGTGCGTACTGAATTTTGGAAATCAGTTGACGGCGGATTAAACTATACTCTTAAAGATAATGGTTGGTATAGCTCGGATGATCCAAACAAAATAAACGGTGGTGCGCGAATGACTGTAACACCTGCTGATCCCAACCGGATTTATGTAATTTTGATTGGCGCGTCCAAAGCAGATGACCATGGCTTTATCGGAGTCTATCGATCTGAAGATGCTGGAGAGTCATGGGCCATCACCAATCCACCTGTCGGAGGTCCATATAATGATCAGCATCCCAATTTAGCGACCTTATCCAATACGAATTTTTTACAGCAAGGATACTATAATCTTGGCATTGCCGCCTCTCATGAGAATGCTGATGAGTTTTTGGTGGGTTGTTTGAATTTATGGCGCTCCTCTGATGCCGGAGCAAGTTTCTCGGCACTCGGTGGCTACCAAGGTAGCGTAGCATGGATTCATCCTGATCAACAAGAAATTGAAATTAATGGCAACGACATGTGGTTGGTGAATGATGGTGGAATCAACTATTCAAATGATCTATTTACTTCTCATGAATCTCGAAAGAAAGGATTGCTTGCATCCGATTTTTGGGGTTTCGGATCGTCTTGGAATGAG
Source organism: Saprospiraceae bacterium (assembly GCA_020629615.1). Classification (GTDB taxonomy): domain Bacteria; phylum Bacteroidota; class Bacteroidia; order Chitinophagales; family Saprospiraceae; genus JAHDCZ01. Next base: position 71,565 of record JAHDCZ010000002.1, on the reverse strand, counting down.
GACCTCGTTGTAGGAGGAAGATACCACAATGGAAATACTGCCTATCGCCCAAGTTTTGAGGATGGACGATTTTTGCGACTAGGAGGTGGAGAGGCAGCGACAGGATATGTGCAACCTGGTGGAGATCAAATCGCATTTTTCTCGGACATTTCAGCCAAAAAAATTCCCTACAATCTATCGGACGCTGTTCTAAATGTGGGTGGGATCTCGATGTTTCCAAGTGAAAGTTTTTATGCTTCTCACTACAGTGAATTAGAATTTGCAGCCAATTGCTATGGTCACATATTCTTAGGCAATGATAATAAACTATGGAAATCTGAAGACAATGGTGGAAGTTTTGATCTAGTTAATGAATTTGGAATCCCTGGACAACCATTAATGCAATTTGAAATTAGTAGGGCAAATAATCAAGTGATGTATGCTTATCAAAGAACTGCATTTTATGAGGCCGTCCTTTGGCTGTCTACGGATGGTGGCAATTCATGGCAACAAAAAACTTTCCCTAATAACATTTCTTCGATGAGGGCTGGTTCGATTACTGTACATGGCGAAGAACCTGGAACACTATGGGTAAGTTTTGGTCATCAAAACAATGATGGATCCAAAATTTTTAAAACTGACGACTACGGAGATTCATGGACAAACATTTCAGATCCTATTTTGAATGGAGAAACAATACATGCCGTTTTTCATCACGCTGGAACGGATAGCGATTTATACGTTGGTACTAATTTAAGTATGTATTACTATGATGGCAACAATTGGTCAGCTTGTAACAATGGATTGCCGAGATCAATTAACACCAATCGATTTGCGCCATTTTATAGGGACAATAAATTGAGAGTAGCTACTTATGGAAATGGAGTTTGGGAAACATCCTTGATGAAAACAACTGCACCCCTTGCCCAAGCCACCGTGAATAAATTAAATTCAAATTGTAGTCGAGATACGTTTTACTTTGACGACTATTCTATATTACAACACGATGACAATGTACAATGGACCTGGGAATTCTCTCCGACACCTGAATATGTTTCAGATTTAAATGCACGAAATCCTAAAGTTGTATTTGGAACTCTTGGCACATTCGACGTAAGTCTACATATCGAGAACAACCAAGGAAGTGATCAATATTTTCAAGAAGACATGATCCAAATTACTGATGACATTTGTCGTCCAGATATTATCCCTGATCTAGCGGGCGCATGTTTTGCCTCAGGTGATGATTACGTTCAATTAGCTGATGTTAATTTGATCAGCGATGCATTTACTCTTACTGCTTGGATCAAACCGCAGGGAAATCAAAACGATTATACTGGAATTATCTTTAATGATGACGCCTCCACTGGATTGAATTTTTCTACTGGAAACCAACTGGGATTTCATTACCAAGATGCAGGTGCAGATGCTTGGGCGTGGAATAGTGGCCTGGTGGTACCCATAGATGAATGGAGCTATGTGGCAATGGTAGTGACTCCAGAGGGCGTTACTTTATATTTAAATGGCGAACCTGCATTCAGAGAAATTTCGGTAGTCCCTGCTACTTTGGGTACCATGAAAATTGGTTCGTATAAAGGATGGAACAGTAGGAACTTTAGTGGCCTTGTCGACGAAGTAACAATCTGGAACAGAAGTTTAACCCTAGAAGAAATCAGAAATCATAGACATATAACAAAAACCTTTGAAAATGCTATTGGCCTAAATCACTATTATCAATTTAATGAAGTTTCGGGTCAGGTTTTGGATCGGATCGGATTAAATCATGGCACCATAAATGGTTCAATGATTCGAGATATATCCTATGCTCCAGTAGGGAGAGGATCTTCGCTTTCGCGGAATAATGACGATGGAAATACCCTGAATTTTGAGTCGGAAAAATTGAGGATTGTAACATCACTTGATGATGATGAAATGCTAACTGCTTCTAGATTGACCATTGCGCCACAAAACCTAAATGTAACAGAAGCTTATCCAGATGAAAGCTATTGGATTGTAAATCAATATGGTAACTATGATATTCAGGAAATCAAAATATTCGATGATTTTTTGGAAACGTACTATGAAAGTAATCCTTCAGAAATTGTACTTTTCGAGCGTCCTGCAAATCATAGCGAGTTACTCTTTGAAGAAAATGGAAGTGGTACTGAGGTATTTGCCGGTGAAGATGGGTCTGTATTAATCGAAGGCAACTACCAAGTAGATTTTCAGTTTTTATTGAGCAAAGCAAAGGTGACGAGTAACAATGAAACAGAAATTTCTTCTGCAAATATATTTCCTAATCCCGCAAAAGATCAAATCCAAATTGAAGGAATAGAACAAGATGTAATTTTTAGAATTTTTGATTCTAAAGGCAATTTAGTGCTTTACCAAGAGATATCAAACTTGCAAAAACTGAGCGCAATTAAACAATTGACAAGCGGAGAATATTTCTATACCATAGAATCTAAAAACAAACTCAAAACTGGAAAATTGACGATCATAAAATAGACGTGATTTAAAACTATTCTGTGATCCAATTTGTATTTAATTTAAAGAAATATATTTTAGAGCTTCTAAACAAAATAAAAGTATAATCGTGAGTACAGAAAATACAATCAATCGATTAAAAGAAGGAAATGCTCGATTTGTAGAAGACAAATTGGATGGCAAATTACAGGATAGTGCTAGAAGGTCTTCACTGACTGGAGGACAACAACCTCATACGATCGTATTGAGTTGTGCTGATAGTCGTGTTGTTCCAGAATTAGCATTTGATACTGGCTTGGGAGAATTGTTTGTCGTTCGTGTTGCTGGTAATGTAGCCAATACATCTTCAATGGCGAGTATAGAATATGCTGTGGCTCATTGTGGCAGTAAAGTGATTGTCGTCCTAGGTCATCAAAGTTGTGGTGCGGTCACCGCAGCCATTGGCGGCGGCGATAATGGTTACAACCTCAACCATCTTTTAGCACATATCGCTCCGGCTATTAGTGCCTCTGAAGATGGTGCTTCTATTGATGAGGTCGTTCGAAAGAATGCAGAACTCACAAAACAAGAATTAATCAATCGTTCTAGTATCATTAGAAATGCAGTGGAGAACCAAGGATTGGTGATTGCACCTGCTTACTACAATTTAGATACAGGAAAAGTAGATTTCTTATAAGCTTTTAACACCCCTTAAAAGCAAGAGGAAACCTTTTTTGGGGTTTCCTCTTTTTTTATTTCTTGAATAAGATATCTCTATTCTTCTTCTCCTAAAGATTCAATCGTTTCTTCAATTTTATCTTCCACTACTGATGCCACAGCCTTAACGGTATCGACAACATTTTCGATCGCTTCTCCTACCGTAGTAGATATCGCTTCTATTAGATTGTCCGATTGCGCACTCCCTTCATCTGTTTCTGGTGCTGCCCTTTCAGCCTGACTTTTCTTTGCCTTGGATTTCTTCCCCTCTTTGATTTTCATTGCTGCCTCTTCCAACTTTTTGGCATCCTCAGATATTTCTTCGTTTTTGATTTTGATATCTTCTGCAATCTTAGCTTTGATTTCTTCCTTTTTAACTTCAACCTGCTTTTGCACTTCTCTCTTTTCTTCTTTCTTGGTTTCTTTTTCCAATCGTTTTTCTAACTCTTTTCTTGTCTTGTGCATATCCTTGAGCTTTTCCTCTTTAGAACTAATACGTTGTTCTATCATCGCTAATTTTGCTTGGCGAATTTGCATTTCTAATTGACCATCCGTTTGTGACATTCTACGAGTTTCAAACTCTTTATCCTTCAGATCTCGTCCAATGGATTGTTCCATTTTTTTGATTGCTCCTAATAATCCATCCATTCGTTTTTGCACTCGGCTTTTTCCAGAACCATTGTTTCGATCCGTCATTCCTCTTTTTTCCTTTACCACCTGAAAAGCGGCATCGATTTTTTTCCAAATCTTTGATCGATCATCGCGCGTTAATTTGGCTTCTTTAGAGTCTTTATGGATGTTTTTCAGTTCATTGAAAATCGGCTGTAAACCTAGTCCTTTTTCAATTTTTGCTTCTATTGCCTGAAGTTTTTCAAGCAGTTTGCCAAATTGCTCCTTAGACGCTTTTTTCAATTCAGTGTCCGCTGTCTTCCGCAAAGATTTCAACTCGTCAAAGAGCTCATTGGTTTTATCTTTCAAAGCCCGCCCGTGTTCTCGAAACAAATTTTTATCAATGACATTTTTCTGCACCTTATCCCAAAATTGCACCATCTCCTCCCAAATACTTCTTTCATACCTGGTCGCTTCTTTTACTTTTTGCTCAATTTCTGCCAGTTCGGTTTTAAACATTTGATACATCTTTCCTGAAAGCACAATGAAATGCCATTCAGTCTTTGCTCTTAAAATCACATCGTGTCGTTCTACCTTAATTCCTTCAGGCAACAAATCATCAGCGACGGTTAGGTCTTTCGAGCTGGCTTCGTGAGGCTCAGGAAATTCTACTTCTTTTCCCACCCTCCAATCATTTTTCATTTGCTTATAAAAAGCTTCAGTGGCCACATTCTCGTCAAAAATAAATGTGCTCACTTTGTTTTCTGCAGCGATTAAATCCAAGGCAATTAAAATCCTTTTGTCTTCAGCATTGGTTCCCCACATTACAATTCTGTTTCTCATAATCTGTTTCGTGTTGTCCGATCGCTTAGAGCGATACTTTGTTCGTAATAAATTCCTTCGCACAAATATATTGTGCAATTTGTACAGCATTCGTTGCCGCACCTTTCCGTAAGTTATCTGAAACGATCCATAGATTCAATCCGTTGTCAATAGAATCATCTCTTCTTATTCGCCCGATAAAAACATCATCTTTATGACGCGCCATTAAGGGCATTGGATATTCGTTATTTTTAAAATCATCTTTAAGAGTAACGCCTTCGGTTTCTGATAACAGCTTTTTGACGTCTTTTAGTTCGAATGGTTGCAAAAATTCTACATTAACCGATTCAGAATGTCCTCCACTTACTGGAACACGGACCGTTGTTGCCGTTATCTTTATACTTTGGTCACCAATAATTTTGCGGGTTTCATTAACCAGCTTTATTTCTTCGGTAGTATATCCCGAATCATCAAACTCACCACAATGAGGCAAACAGTTGGCAAATATAGGATGAGGGTAAGCCGTTTGACTATAGTCCAATCTTTGCCCGGCTTTTTCATCCTCATATTGTTTTACAGCATGAGCACCTGTTCCTGTATAGGACTGGTAAGTAGAAATTACCAACCGTTTAATGCCATATTCTCGATGCAACGGTGCTAGAGCAACCACCATTTGAATCGTAGAACAATTTGGATTCGCAATAATCCGATCATTCTCATTTAGGACATGAGCATTTACCTCAGGGACCACCAAGCACTTATCTGCATCCATCCGCCATGCTGAAGAATTATCAATGACAAAACAACCTTGCTCAGCAAATTTAGGCGCCCATTCACGTGATGGACCGGAACCACAAGAAAATATGGCAATATCAGGACCTAATTCCAGTGCTTCCTGCAAGCCTATTACCTGATATTCATTGGATTGGAATCTAATTTTCTTCCCTACCGAACGAGCAGAAGCGACTAGGATCAATTCAGAATATTCTAAATCTGATTCTTTAATCACTGACAGTAATTCTGTCCCCACTAATCCCGTAGCACCAACAATTGCCAATTTCATAATAGATTTGATATTAATTTAAATTACAAAGTTACATACAATAACTTTATTGATTAATTTTAAGCATGCTAAGGATTCATTTTTTTGTCTTTTTTGTTGCCTTTTGCCTTTCGGCGAATGGACAATTTTCCGATAACTTTTCAGATGGCAATCTTAATTTAGATCCAGTTTGGAATGGTGATGTAAACAATTTTGTGGTCAATGACGACTTTCAACTACAACTTATGGCGCCAGAAGCCGGCGAAAGTTATATTCATAGCCCTTATTCTGGATTCGATAGTTTACAATGGGATTTTGATTTTATCCTTGAAATGAACCCATCGGGCAGTAACGCCACAAAAATATACTTTGCCATTGATAACCCTGATGTTAGCATAGCGAATGGATACTTTTTGCAAATCGGCGAAACAGGTTCTGATGATGCCATCAATGTCTATCGCTTAGATTCTGGAGCAGAAACATTAATTACAAGTGCCTCCATAGGTTCCGTTGCCAGCGAACCCGCGCAAGCGCGTGTTCAAATCATTAAAAATGAGATGAATATGTGGCAACTCAAGGCAGATTATAATGTTGGTAATGTTTTGATCACAGAAACAGAATTTTTTGACGACAGTCACAACTTGAACACCAGTCTGTTTTTTGGTATACATTGTAAGTATACCGCAACCAGAGTTGACAAGTTTTTTTACGACAACATCAATGTCGAAGAAATTACCCCTGACACAGAAAGTCCTATCGCCACTTCCGCCAACCTAATTGATGCAAATACTGTTGAAGTTATCTTTTCGGAGTTGGTGCAAAGTAGCGAAGCAGAAAATCCGGCAAACTATTCCATTAACAATGGTGTAGGCAATCCATTATCTGCTGTATTTGATATGCAGATGCCCAATAAGGTCATTTTGAGTTTTGCCAACGCTCTGCCTGGAAGTGTAGAAAACATTTTGACGGTTAAACCTGTCAGTGATTTGGCAGGTAATCTTTCGGCGGAAGCCACATTTCCTTTATTTCTTTACGAATTACCAGAAGTCGGTGATTTAATCGTCAATGAAATATTAGCGGATCCAAATACAGGTGGTGCTGATTTTGTTGAGATCTATAATAACTCTCAAAAATTTATTCAAGTCCAGGGACTTTTAATTGCCAATCTATCAAAAGAGGAGTCAGATGTCATTAATTCTGATATCATTTTGCTCCCTGGAGAATATCTAGCGTTCACTGATGATAAAAATGATATTCTGGACCAATACGAAATTATGGATTCTGAGCGGATCATTCAAAACAATATTCCCTCCTTTAATATTGAATCGGGCAATGTCAGTATTCAGTTGGATAACAATGGTGAAATAAGCACCTTAGACTCCTTTGATTATCACGAAGATTTTCATTACATCCTTTTGGATGACCCTAAAGGATTTAGTCTTGAGCGACTCAGTTTTGATGCAGATACCAATAATGCAGAAAACTGGACTTCGGCTGCTTCTGTCATTGGTGGTGCAACCCCGGGATATCAAAATTCTAATATAATTGCTGTCGGCATGCAAGAAGATATTTTTGATATTCCGAACCGTATTTTCTCCCCAGATGGTGATAACAATGAAGACTTTTTAGTGATTAATTACGAAATTGATCAGCCTGGATATTTAATGAATATGAAAATATTTGATGATAAAGGGCGATTGGAGCGAGATTTATACAGAAATGAGTTACTATCAACCAATGGCTTCGTCAAATGGGATGGAGTGAATGAATTAGGGGAAATAGCACGTTTTGGTGTCTATATTGTGTGGATCGAAATTTTTAACCCGAATGGAGATGTATCACAATTCAAAAAAACCTGTATAGTCGCCGAAAAACTAAATTGAATTTTAACATATAAGAGATTTATTTAATATCTTTAAACGGTGAATAAACTATTAAAATCTACTAGTTTACAAACAGCAATCAGTGGTCTGCTTATTGCTGTCACCCTAATTACCATCATATCTCCAGATTGGGAAATTGTTCAGCAAGGGACCGAATATACGGTTCATGTCATGGTTGGACTTTTAGGTCTAGGCCTATTATTCTTAAGTCTCGATCTGCCAAGACCCATGTTTGTGAGTTTTGCCTGCTGTGCTTCTATTTGTATTTTTCTTAAGAATGCGTCCAATGAACATTTGCATCTTCCTGACTTGAATATGGAACCCAAAGTTTCTATTGCTCACTTAAATACTGCGAATATTGAAGAAGGGTTTGATGAATTGCAAGATTTCATCAATGAGATGGATCCAGATGTATTGTCGATTCAAGAAGTCACACCGGAGTGGGGAAATTTCATTCAAACACGATTAAAAGAAAAATACCCTTATCAGAATATTTTGGTAAGAATTGATCCTTACGGAATGTGTTTAATATCCAAAATTCCGTTTACCCGAAGCGATACATTTAATTATAACAATATTCCAAACCTTATGACCACGGTATCAATGGGAGACCAAAACTTGAATATACTCTCGTCTTACATTGTTCCGAAACTAGGAAAATCGTCTAATACTGGAAACAAAGGACATTTGGATTTGATTTCTGACAAAATTATGTCTTCAAAAAATCCAGTCATCTCCTTGGGTGATTTCAATATGGTGTATTGGCAAAATGAAATTAGAGATTTTAGAAAAAATGCTAAACTAGAAAACAGTAGAAGAGATTTTACTCCTTTAGGTTTCCGAATTCCGCATGATCATATTTTTTATTCAGATCAATTAGAATGTACGCAATTCAATGAAATCAATAATGATAACTCCAATCATTTTGGAATTCTTGGAACTTTTCAGCTTAAAACTGCCAGTCAGTACGAAGGTGTTAAAGCGGCTCTGGGTTACCTCGAAAACTAGTGAATTCAAAGAAAATTATCTTTCATAAAACAATCTTCACATTTGAAACTTAAGTATACCGTTAAGCAATTTGATGAATTGTCTCTTGATGAGTTATATTCATTGCTAAGCTTAAGACAAGAGGTTTTCATTGTAGAGCAAAACTGTCCCTATTTGGACACGGATGGTTTAGACAAGCAATCATTGCATGTGCTTGGGTATGATGATCAAAATGAACTTTGTGCTTATACAAGATTACTAGATAAAGGTTTGTCTTACGACGAATATTGTAGTATCGGTCGTGTGATTACCTCATCTAAAATAAGAGGTCAAGGCATCGGATATGAGCTCATGAATTTTTCCATAGAACAATGCAAGATTCTATTTAATCAAGATAAGATCAAAATATCCGCACAAGAACACCTAGAAATGTTCTACCACCAACTGGGTTTTAGACGTCAAGGATCTTCTTATCTCGAAGATGGCATCCCACATATTGCGATGTTGAGAGAATAAAAGCCTACTCCTTACTATCAACATAATATATATTATAAAAATAATTAATATATTTGTTGAAACATCAAGGCGTGGAAGATAATTACAGACATAAGGGACTTAGGCAAAATTTAGTAAAAACATTGCAAACCAAGGGTATTAAGGATCAAAAGGTACTTACTGCAATCATGAATATTCCGCGTCATTTTTTCTTAGATAAAGCCTTTGAAGAATGGGCATACCAAGACGTTGCTTTCCCTATCGATAATAATCAGACCATTTCTCACCCGTATACGGTGGCTCGGCAAACCGAGCTCTTGAGAATTCATAAAGGAGATAAAATATTAGAGATTGGCACTGGTTCTGGTTACCAAGCATGTGTTTTAAGTTACTTGGGCGCCAAAGTATATAGTATCGAGCGTCAAGAGGGCTTATTTCAAAAGACCTATACCCTTCTACGTAAAATTGGATACGGCAATATTCGAACACTTTTTGGGGATGGTTATAAAGGTGCTCCACGATTTGCTCCATTCGATAAAATAATTGTAACAGCCGGCGCAACTGAGCTTCCCAAGACTTTGATGAATCAGTTGAGGATTGGAGGGCTTTTGGTTATTCCGGTAGGTTCTACCGAGGATAATAAAAAAATGCTCCGAATCAAAAGGATATCTGAAGATCAATTTACCCGAGAAACATTTGGAGCATTTAAGTTTGTTCCTTTTCTACAAGGAACGAATAACAAAATTTAGAGTTTTCTTCCTTTGGCAGTTTGGGATTTATAACTCACTTTCTTTGCTTTTTTAATGTCTACCAATAACGAAGCATATGCTGAAGATGCGGAGGTTGTATATGTTTTTCCGTTGTAAGTAACTTTGCCGAAATTCTTAGACCAATCTTTAGCCTTTAGGACATATTTTCCTCGTTGCTTTTTGCTAGGACCAAACATTAAGTACTTTTCGTCAGATGAATCAAAACTAATCGCGTACAAATTGTTCTTGGGAGTAAATATCATGACTCCTGGCGTTCCCTTTTCAAATCGAATTTCTTCCACTTTTCTTCCATCGACGACTTTAATCTTTCCATCACGAATTCTAGAATCTTCCGTTCCGATATTTCGTCTTAATACTATTTCGTCCGACAAATAGAACTGGACCTTTTCTAAGTCCGTGTTAGTCCAGTTGTATTCTTCGACCATTCTTTGCGAAAAGGGGGTTAATTGTTGACCACAACTGGCCATTAGAGTGATCAATAAAAAACCGAGCAAATAATTTTGGAAATTCTTCATAGTTTAAATTTTATCCATTGACTGAAAAGATAAGCGCAAGTTTAAAAAGAATCGTATTTGTTAAGAAATTTTAACGTTGAAATGAATGGTTTAATAATTTCTTTAGAAATCTAAGGAATCCAAAATCGAAATTTGATTCTTTCGAGTAGTTATCTTTATGACATTTTAATACCAAAAATAAGTATCTTTCTAATCTATCTTAAAGGAAGCCACTAATGATAAAATACTTTGTTTTCTCTTTGTTCTTTATCGGATATCTCAATTCGATTACCGGCCAATCACATTTCGTACAAACTGGTTTCAACAAAAGTAATGTGTCCTGGCGCAATACGGTCCAGCATAATTACAATTATGATTACAATTATTTTGCAGGATATTCATTTGAAATGCCCTTGAGTAAGAGTTTTAATTTCAATGCTGGATTCCTATTCTCTCAAAAAGGATTTGTTGATCGTGCCCCAAACAATAGAGAAGTAAGAAAGGAAACTTACGAATACATCGATATTATTCCTACCATTAGTTTTCTTCCTCACCGTTCATTTGGATATTTTATTGGAGGCAATATGGGTTTCCTTTTTAGAGAAGAGGATGAAATAGCGCATAACTTATTAGATTTTGGTTTAATCATGGGTTTTGAGTACAACATTAAAAAGGTCAAGATTCGAGCGAGTTATAATCATGGCATATCTTCCATTTTTGACGAATCAAAAAATCAATCCTTGGTGGATAATGATATTACTCCTTTCAACAGCAATTTTCAACTCAGTTTTGGGTATCAATTTTATGGTAATTCTTCTTCAAAAAAAATCAGTAACTCGGATGCTGAGAGCAGCACTCATAAACTTACAGAAGTAGGAATCAGTTTGTACTCTTTAAACTCCTTTAATGCGGTTGTCAAAACTCAAAGATCCGAAAAGCAATATGTACGATACACCTTAGGGTTGAGTAATTTTAATATTCGACGAACACGAAAATTCGATTTGGGCTGGAATTTAGTTTTCAATGCAGGTTTGGAAAATCGCAAATCATTGAGTGATCATATTGATTTTATCCATGGATTGGAACCTGGATTCAATATTTCATACTCTTCTAATTCTGAGGATTTCAACATCAATCTAAGGCCATCTATAGGCTATGTCATTGGAGTTTATTACAAGAACAATGGTGAGAAATTTAGGTTAGGCTTTGAAACAACGCCTAGTCTATTTGTAAACTTCGATTTTGATGAACAAGGAGTTGTAAACGAATGGAATGCAGGCTTAAATATGTCCTCAAGAGTCCGGATAGTGGTGACATATAGTTTTAGCAGGTGATGGAAGCTCATCGCTTTTCTCTAAAAAAAGCCTTCACTATTTCAGAGCATTCTTCATGTAACACGCCGTATTCTACCTTTGTTTTGTTATGGAGTAGCTCTTTGCCGTACCTCATAAATCCTCCTTTATCATCACTAGTTCCATATACTACTCGTCCAATTTGGGACCATTTCAGTGCTCCAGCACACATAATACAGGGCTCCATAGTGACATACAATTCACAGGAAGCTAAATACTTGCTTCCCAAAAAATTACTTGCTGCAGTAAGCGCTAACATTTCGGCATGAGCCGTCACATCACTTAACAATTCTGTTTGATTATGCGCTCTAGCTATAATTTGTTTTTTGCACACCACCACAGCACCTACTGGTACCTCTCCACGATCACGAGCTTTCTCTGCTTCCTTAAAAGCTTGTTTCATAAAATAAGCATCGGAATGTATACTTAACATGATTCTATCCTATTGAAATCGAAAAAATGAAAGATCGTAAAAAGAAATAGATTAAGAACATTGAAACTCGAATTTCTTGCTTTATCTTTGCATATGGAAAAAAGCATCTCAAAAAATCAATTTCTGATCAACGAGGCGTTCACATTCGATGACGTTCTTTTAGTTCCCTCTTACTCAGAAGTACTCCCACGTGAAGTAGACATCAGTACTCAATTGACGCGTAATTTGCGTATTAATGTACCTATTGTCTCCGCAGCTATGGACACGGTTACTGAATCTAAACTAGCGATCGCTATTGCTCGTGAAGGTGGAATTGGTATAATTCATAAGAATATGAGTATCGAAGCCCAAGCTGCTCAAGTGAGAAAAGTCAAAAGATCAGAAAGCGGAATGATTCAAGATCCTGTGACATTGCACTCTAGTGGTATAGTGGCTGATGCCCTCATGTTGATGAAACAACATAAAATTGGAGGGATTCCAATTGTTCATTCTGATGGAAAATTGGAAGGAATTTTAACCAATCGTGATTTAAGATTTGAAACAGACGGCCAACGTCCCATCAAAGAGATCATGACCAAAACCAATTTAATCACTGCCCCTATGGGAACGACCCTTGATGAGGGAAGGGCAATTCTTCAAAAGCATAAAATTGAAAAGTTACCTGTAGTGGACAAAAACAATATGCTGGTAGGTCTAATCACTTACAAAGATATTTTGAAGCTTGAAAACTACCCAAATTCGTCCAAAGACATCCACGGTCGACTTATGGTGGGTGCTGCAGTTGGAGTGACTCATGATATGATGGAACGAGTAGAAGCACTCGTTAAGGTCGCAGTTGATGTTATTTGTTTGGATACTGCTCATGGACATTCCAAAGGAGTATTAGATGCTGTAAAATTAGTGAAGAGAAACTATCCAGAATTAGAAGTGATAGGTGGTAATGTGGCCACTGGAGCTGGTGCAAAAGCATTGGTAGATGCAGGTGTAGATGGGGTCAAAGTCGGGGTGGGACCAGGAAGTATTTGTACCACCCGGATAGTTGCTGGTGTGGGTGTTCCTCAATTGTCTGCAATAAAAAATGCAGCCCAAGCCATTCATGGATCAGGAATACCGATCATTGGAGATGGAGGTATTCGATACACTGGAGATATTGCAAAAGCATTGGTGGCGGGCGCAAGTACGATCATGGGCGGATCTTTATTTGCAGGTACCGAAGAATCACCTGGAGAGACTGTGATTTTTCAAGGAAGAAAATTCAAAATATATCGAGGTATGGGTTCATTGGGAGCCATGGAAATCGGTTCCAAGGATCGATACTTCCAAGATACTGAAGATGATATCAAAAAATTAGTCCCAGAAGGTATTGAAGGAAGAGTACCATTTAAAGGAACACTTTCAGAGGTCATGGTGCAGTATATCGGAGGTTTGCGAGCAGGAATGGGCTATTGTGGTGCTCGAACCATTCCTGAACTTTGTCATGCGGAAATGGTTCGAATTTCCAATGCAGGAGTAACGGAAAGTCATCCTCATAATATCATGATCACGAAAGAAGCACCGAATTACTCTAGAAGAAGTTAATGAATCGTTTATCAAGATCTTTTTTTAATACAGAAGATGTATTAGGCGTAAGCCAAAAACTACTAGGAAAACACTTGGTATCGAACATCGGAAATCATCGTTGCTCCGGAATTATTGTGGAAACCGAAGCTTACCGGGCCCCAGATGATAAGGCCTGTCATGCGTATCAAAACAAACGAACTCCCCGCACCGAAACGATGTTTGCAAAACCAGGAACGGTTTACGTTTACATCTGTTATGGAATTCATCATTTGTTCAATATTGTCACTGCTCCTGAAGGAAAGGCCCACGCTATTTTGATTCGTGCTATTCAGCCAATTGAGGGTACTGACATCATGCTGCAAAGAAGAAATATGTCAAAATTACACCCTCGCCTCGTAAATGGTCCAGGAAAATTTACGGTCGCGATGGGGATAAATAAATCCTTGAATGCCATCGATCTTTGTGATCCCAAAAGCCCCGTATGGATAGAAGAAAGTGTGTCAAATTTGAAGTCCAATCAAATCATCGCCGGTCCTAGAGTAGGAATGTCTACTGCTGAAGAGTGTTCTAATTGGCCTTGGAGGTTTAGAATCAAAGGAAACAAATTTACTAGCAAGCCCGATGTGGTTTTCTACCCTGAGAAAGTATAAACAACAATTGCGAATATTTAAATAATAAATCATTCGCTGAAATGGTTGTAGTGTATAATCAGTAAAAACAAGCTCAAAGTGAAATTATTTATAGAAAATCATGTTGATATTGTTGAGCGTATGAAATACTTGATACATTTTCTTTTGTTTTTTTTGGGCGGTTCAATTATTGCTCAAACCAATCAAGGTACTGTCGTCTACGATAATGTTTATGTACCATTTATCAAAAGTGTACAATTCAAAAAAGCTGGGACTGTATTTGGAGCGCCGATCCTCGATCTCGGTAGTCGTACGCAACTCCATCTAAGCTTTGATGACATTGATCCTGAAGAAAAATCGTATGTCTATTATATTTATCACTGTACTAAGGATTGGAGGGTGTCGGAATTAGATGAAATAGAGTACCTCAATGGTTTTAATGGCGAAGAACTAAGAAATTTTGATTTTTCGACTAGAACTTATAGTAATTACACAAATTATCGATTATCCATTCCAAATCAAGATGTGCAATGGACAAAATCGGGCAATTATCTCTTAGTGATTTACGAAGAGTTTGACGATGGTATAGAACCAGTGATTGCTCGAAGATTCATAGTTGTCGATAATAATGTAAGTATTGCCGCTAGGATTATCAATCCCCAGAATGTATCCAAAATTAAAACGCACCAGGAAGTTGATTTTACGATCAATTATGAAAATTATAAAATTGTTGACCCGCTGAATGAAATCAATGTGACCATTTTACAGAATGGTCGATGGGACAATGCCATGACCGATATCAGACCCAAATTTACCAATCAAGATATTCTTCAATTTAACTACGTTGATCAATTGAGTTTTCCTGCTTCAAAGGAATTTCGAAATTTTGATATTCGAACATTAAATACAAGAACAGAACATATACATTCCATTGACTTGTCAAATTCTGGTGCTGATGTTTTGCTCGAATTGGCGCAACCAAGAAGGAATAACAATTATCGTTTTGAACCAGATGCCAATGGTCGGTTTTTTATTTATGATAGAGATAGTCAACGTCCAAATCCCGATCGACCCTTAGAGGATTATTTTCAATCCAATCTCAGTTCGGATTACGCAAATGTCATTTTTACTTTGGAATCAGGACCTCTCTTAGACGAGGTATATTTGGTTGGTCAATTTTCTGATTGGTCGGCAAAACCGGAGTATCGCTTAGAATATGACGAACGACGACGAATATATGTTGGTGAAGCACGTTTTAAGCAAGGGCGTTATGATTATATGTTTGGCGTCTTAAAAGATAACAAATTAGACCTTAGTGTTTTCGAAGGAGATTGGTTTGAGACTGAAAATGAATATACCATCCTCGTCTATTATCGAAATTTTGCGGGAGAATACGATCAATTGATTGGTATAACAACCATTAATTCTAATATAAGATAGTTATCAGATCATCGCACTTCGCACTTCTAGTGACAATTGATACCATTATCTTAAACCCCTAAAAAACTCAACCCCCTTTCACTGAGTATAACTTAAAGAAGAGCAATACTTTTTATTCCCGTAGTCCATTAAGTATCTTTATTGATCCAAATAAAGGCACCCTTTATATATTATTATAAAGAAAGCTAATAATTATAGATATCATTGTATAATAAAATAAGAATCGTATGCGACATCTCGTTTTGGTGTGTATTTCAATATTACTATTTGCATTGCCTATTGCTGGACAAGAAGTTTGGGATTTGAAAAAGTGCATCGATCATGCTGTTGAAAACAATATCAATGTTCAACAAGCCAAATTGAACGTAGACTTTTCTAAGATCGATCTAACATTAGCTAAACATAGCCGTTTCCCAACTTTAAATGCCTCCTCTGGTGCTAATTGGAATTTTGGTCGTACCGTTGATCCGACCAGTAACACTTTCAATACGGAAACCTTTTTTGCCAACAACATAAATCTTAGTTCAGGTGTGACCATCTACAACGGAGGAAGGATTAACAAATCAATTAAACAGAGTAAACTAAATTTGGCTGCAGCCGAATTAGATGCCGATCAGAGCACAAAAGATATCTCATTAACCGTTGCCAATACATACTTGAATGTGCTTTTTGCTCAAGAAAATTTAAAGATTTCTAAGAATCAATTGTTACTGGTAGAAGAACAAATTGCACAACTGGACAAATTAATCAAGGCAGGATCAAGACCTCAAAACGAACGATTGGATCTTGAAGCACAGATTGCTCTTCAAATGCAAAATATTGTACAAAATGAAAACACCTATGATATCGCTATATTAAACTTGAAACAATTATTGCGACTTGACGTCGAAAAGGATATTGAAGTAATTGTACCTAACTCAGGAATTGAAGTTGTGATGGATCCCGACCAAATCACTTTTGATCAAGTCTATAATAGTGCTTTAAAAACACAATCCAATATTCAAGGACAGGAATACAAAGATGAGAGTGCAGCCATTGGTGTGGATATCGCAAAAACTGCTCATTACCCTACTCTAGGATTCGGCGCAAGCCTAGGTACAAATTACTCAAATAAAGGATTACGCATTGATGGAGTTGAGTTTGAAAGAATTAACCAAACCGTCTATATCAATGGTACAGAAACTCAAATCGGAACAGATCAACCGACTTTTCTTACATCTCAAAACCCATATGGTAATCAACTTGATGAAAATCTATCCTATGGTTTTGGATTTCAATTAAGTATCCCGATTTATAATAATTACAATGCCAAAATGGGCGTCCAGAGAGCCAAATTAAATGCGGTCAACACAAACCTCAATGGAGCTCAAATGCGTGACAATTTAAAAACCAATGTGATGCAATCCATTGCCAATGTGAAGGCTGCAAAAAAACAAATGGAAGCTTCGCAGAAAAGTGTAGACGCTCAACGTGCGGCCTATGCCAATGCTCAAAAACGATTTAATCTTGGTGCTATCAACACCTTTGACTTCATCAATGCTAAGAACCAACTAGATAATGCAGAAATCAATCTGTTGATCTCGAGATATGATTATTTATTCAAAAGTAAGGTCATAGATTTCTATCTTGGAAATCCCCTTGGTTTAAATTAACAAAACGAAATCGTCCTTTCATGACAAAGAAAAAAAAGAAAAGCAGAAAATGGTTAATGATTGGTTTACTCGCCTTAGTAGTTATTCTGATCGCATTGGCTTATATGAAATCAAAAAACAAACCAAAGGGTGTTGAGATTACAACAGAAAATGTGACCAAAAGAACCATTCTAGAAACAGTATCTGCAAGTGGTAGAATATTCCCAGAAACAGAAATTAAAATAAGTTCGGATGTTTCAGGAGAAATCGTAGAACTGTTTGTAGAAGAAGGTGATAGTGTGGTCGCTGGACAGGTATTAGCCAAAATAGATCCGGAATCGTATATTTCATCTGTCGAACAAGGAATAGCTAGCTTGAATAATAGCAAGGCACAACAAGCAATGACCAACTCACAAATTGGTAGCGCCATTGCCTCGAAAGAACAAATAGTTGCTCAACTTGAAAATGCCAAGAGTATTCATGCAAGAAATGAGCAACTACTTAATGATGGTGTGATCTCTCAATCCGATTTTGAGCAATCACAATCTAATCTGAGTGCATTAGAAGCAAATTTAAGAGCATCCGAAGCAAGCTTAGAGTCTGCAAGAGAATCTGCCAAAGGATCAGGATTTTCGGTTAAAAGCGCTGAAGCAAATTTAAAAGAATTACGTACTCGTTTGAATAGAACCACCATTAAAGCTCCAGCTAGTGGAATTGTATCAAGTCTTTCAGTAGAACAAGGAGAAAGAGTCGTTGGGACAATACAAATGACAGGAACTGAAATGATGAGAATCGCCAATTTAAACTCAATGGAAGTACAAGTTGATGTAAGTGAAAATGATATTTTGCGAGTATCATTAAATGATAAAGCAACCGTAGAAGTCGATGCTTACTTGGACAGAAAATTCGAAGGTGTTGTTACTCAAATTGCCAATTCAGCTTCCAATGTATCCAGTTCGGGTGTGTCACTCAATACAGATCAAGTCACAAATTTTATGGTTAAGATCCGATTAAATCCAGAATCTTATCAAAGTTTGGTACAATCTGGAAATCGATACCCTTTTCGCCCAGGCATGTCTGCCACTGTTGATATTGAAACTGAAAAATCTGATGAAGTGCTTACTGTACCTATTCAAGCGGTGACTGCTCGTGAAGTTGAAAAAGACGATAAAAACAAACGTCCTTCTGAAGAAAACGAGTTCAATGAAATTGTATTTGTCCAACAGGCAGATACTGTTAAAATGGTGATTGTAAAAACTGGCATTCAAGATGATGATTACATCGAAATAAAGGAAGGATTAGAAAATGATCAAGTGATTGTATCAGGACCCTATTCTGCGATTTCTAAAACCTTGAAAGATGGTTCGGAAATCAGAGTAAAAAAAGAAGAAGAGGACGATCAATAAGCAATAACTTCAAAGAAGATTAAATCGTTTACAATCATCGACGTAATCGACATCATATAGTTTCGGTAAACTACTATAAGTACGATGGGTTTTATTTATCTTATTTATGGTTTGACGATATACTTGGTCGGTACTCCACACCATATCTTGAAAGATATCGGGATAAAACGCATTCATCCCGAGCAGATAATAGCCTCCATCATGGGTAGGGCCTATAACGAAATCATTTTCTTTTAATTCTTCGAAGGCATTTAATAATACCAAAGTACTTAATTCGATACAGTCACTACCAATAATAATTGCTCGATCATGCTTCTTCAAAATTTCTTGAAAAGCTCTTGACATTCGTTCTCCTAAACCACCTTGAACTTGGAGTTTTTTGTGATAGTGTTGGCTATCCCAGTCATCTTGATCGTCAATAAAAAATCCATAAAATAGGTATTTTGCAACAGGTAAATCAATGGTAACCCTTTGGGTATGATCTATAAGTTTTTGATAAACCTCAAGCGCTTTTTCATCGCCCAAATCCTTGGCAATACGAGTTTTTACCTTTCCTAACAAAGGATTTTTAAATAGAATAATTAGTGCATCATTCATGGTAGTTGGATTCTACTCAGCCCTCTTTTCAATATAGGCTCGGAGATCTTCGACCATTTGATCACTCATTTTTTCTTGCGTGTATTGTGGCATGTAGGCTCTCTTGCCAGATTTTGAAGGAACACCCCATCGAATCACTTGATAGATAGAGTGAGGAGCATAACCCTGGAGTTTCTTCTTTAGGTACTTAAAGGTCAATTTTGTATTGTCCAAATCAAAGTATGAATACCGTTGTCTTTCATGGCAATGCAAACAACTATTATCATAGATTAACTTTCCATTCTCTGGGTTTCCTTCGAAGGCATAGCCTTCCTTTCTATTTTCAGGAGGATAAACAAAATGAGCATCGGCACCTTTAGCATATTTAGATTTGATTAATTCTACACCATTCCTTTTTTCACCGTCGCCATTTAAAATTCTTTGTAACTCTTCTGTTTCTTCCCCATTGAATAATAAATCTTCCATTTTAAGGTCAATGGTCCACATGTAGGCTAGCACAGATTCTAGTTCCCAATCTTTTAATTCTCTACCTTGTGCACATTCTACTGCACACAACTTAATCGCTTCTCTCACATCATTTCTAGCGGGAACAACCAAGTCTCCATATTTTTTCTCATAATCACCGTTGTAATATGTTTCTCTGTTCACTGCACCATACAAAGTTGTTCCTTGTAAAAAAGGAATGCCTGTCTCTTCGGAATACCTTAGTCTTTCCTGAGGATCAGTATTTGCAAGATCAACATCCTCTTTGACAACATTATGGCAGGAGGTACAGACAAAGTGTTTACTTTGCTTACCTGTTGTTCCACCATTTGGTTTTTCTGCAAACCCTTCTTCGACTAACATTCTTCCTGCTTCAGCAGAAACGCCTTCGATTTTGAAATTAGGAAATTTTGATGGATCCGATTCTCCAAGTTTATTTAGGACATCAGCCACTTTATCATTACCATCAAAAGAAGTAGGTTTATTCGTCGTACTTACGAAGACGAAAAAAATAAAACCTAGCGTAACAAGACTACTTATTAATTTCATATTTGATACTCTTCACTATATTTTAAATCTTCTAGAAATCGTAAATCCTATTCTAAATTCTCCATCTGCCCAATTAGAAGTTGTATTGGGGATATAATCTGTTTCAACGATTCCAGTTGAGTTTGTCAGATTAAATTGAAATACATGACCTCCGCCGGTATCCCATTCAAAACCAAAGCCTACCATAGGATAATAATCATTTTCAGCCGTTCTTAGTTCCGAGAAAACATAAGTACCGTCAAAAATGAGTCCGATTGATTTTGTCACTTGAAATTTGGCAGCCAAGCCCATACTCACCAAATCGTTTTTATCACCA
Organism: Saprospiraceae bacterium; assembly: GCA_020629615.1. Classification (GTDB taxonomy): domain Bacteria; phylum Bacteroidota; class Bacteroidia; order Chitinophagales; family Saprospiraceae; genus JAHDCZ01. The sequence goes on along the minus strand of JAHDCZ010000002.1, from coordinate 50,905 downwards.
GAGAAAACTAAATTTCTATAGGTCCATGCGGCATTAACTTGAGCCGAAAAATATGGTGAAAATTTCCTTGCCAAAATAGCCGCTAAGTGATAAGACGCCCTATGAGCTCGCTTTTCAAAAAAGTTTAGGGTTCCTTTCGTGTTTCCTTTAGGCATGGTTGAATAAGATCCCATTCCCAAAAGGGCCAAAGAAAAAGGTTGGCTCCCATTGATTTCTTGAGAGATTAATCTAATTTTACCTAAAGCATGAATATTTTGTTTTAGAGGACCAGCACCTTTGGTTCGACTCAAGCCCACCATGAAATTATCGGTCAAGCCGAATTCTAATCCTGTTAAAATATCAGAAGCATTTTCCAAGCCATAAAAGCTCTGCCACCCACCTCGCTCTCCTGCTAAATCTCCAAAGCGATGACCAATCCGCACATCCATCTGTCCTCCTTTGAGCATTTCGGTGGAATGTGTATTGATCACTCTCGTATCTTTAAACGTAAGGTGAATCTTTTCTTGTGCATTAATATTCGATAGCACACCAAAAGAAATAATCAGAAAAAGAATAATTCTATTCAGATCTATAGTCATTGTTTTGTTTTTTAATCATTGTTAAAATCTATCAATCTTCTAGGTATCCTCCTTGAACCCAGCAACTAAGAGTGACAATATCTTCAGGACTTAAAGTTTGAAATCCTTCTTCTGCATAAGTAGGCGGCATGTCTTGAATATTGATTACTCTTTCTACAAAAAATTCATCTGTTAGATAAGGTTGCATTTCATTATAACCACTAAAATCTGACGCAATCCCTCCATTATGACAACCGGGATAGGAACAATAAGTGTTCAAGATTAATTTCACATCGTCCTGGTAAGTGACCACTTCTGGACAATCTTCAAGATTTTCTTGTACTTGATCACGCTCACATGAGCTGACGAGTATTAGAAGCAATACAAGACTGCCAATTAAGTACTTTAACATATTAAGAATATTTATATTACAAAAATGCAAATTTGTTGGCATATCTCATCTTAATTAGCGCTGTAATTCTTGCCTACACTGATTTGAAAATATGTTTTTTTATAAGAATGGATGTTTTATTAAACTTTTTAGGACTAATTTTGATTTCTAAATAAAAAATAGAATTTATGTATCCAGCAGAATTGACACTACCGATGGCAAAAGATTTAACAGATTTTGGCTTTGAAGGCCTAAAATCCGCCAATGAAGTAGATGAAGTGATTAAAAATACAGAAGGAACGGTTCTCGTAGTTGTAAATTCCGTTTGCGGTTGTGCTGCCGCTAATGCACGTCCAGGTGCTAAAATGGCTGTTCAAAATGAGAATAAACCCGATAAATTGGCAACGGTATTTGCAGGGGTTGATTTTGAAGCAACGGATAGAGCTCGTTCATTGATGCTACCTTATCCGCCGTCGTCACCGAGTATTGCGCTTTTTAAAGATGGAAACCTAGTTCATATGCTAGAAAGACATCACATTGAGGGTAGATCTGCCCAAATGATTGCTGATAATCTTATTCAGGCTTTTGATGTGCATTGTAAGTAATCTTGTTTACAAGCAATTTTTCTTTAATCAGTTTTGATTCACTTTAAGGTGTTATAATATTTTTGGTTTATTAAAAAAGCCGAGTTGCTACAACAACCCGGCTTTAAAACCCTACTTATTAATCGAAATATTATAAAACAAACTTTCTCTTTCTAACTGGACTTTTACATAGTAATTTCCTGGAGTCAAATGCTTGACATCTATAGGATAATAATGTACACCTGTATTTTGTCGATTGAATAGTTTCTTCTGAAGAACTACTTTTCCTGATGCATTATATACAATCCAAGAAACAGTGCTTGGTTCTACCAGCTTCAATTCTAATGTTGCAGTATTGATGGCCGGAACTGGATACATACTGAGCTGACTCTTTTCAATATCTGTATGTACTGCCAACATTTTTTCCTGACTATATAGGACAGATTTGTTGACCGTTACGATTTGTAACCGATAAGTATATTCTCCTTCTGTCGAAATATCGAGATCATCAAATTCACCCTGATAAAACATAGGTTCATCTATAATGGATAATGTTTCAAAATCATTACTATTCAGCTTTCGCTGAATTTGTAGAGAAGTAATTTCATAATCCTCATTCAAATCCCAATCCAATCTATGAATCGATGGAATCTTTTTAGCGTTAAATGATAACAATAAGTCTTCCCAATCATTCGGAATGATATTTTCTTCATCTACTAGACCAGCATCTATATTCATGATTTGGGTACCTGGATTAATTATTAAGGATACCGAATTTCCTGACATGTCAAAATCACTATCAAAATCATCATTTCCTCCTTGATTAATCTCAGTAAATTCATAACCATCAGGTTTTTCAACATGCACATAATAAGTACCACTAGGAATATTATCAAAAATATATTTCCCTGCGATATTAGTAGTAGTCTCATAAACCATTGTACCTGAAGAATTCATTAATTGAACATCCACCCCTTCCATTCCTAATTCATCGGCATCTCTTTTTCCGTCACCATCTTCATCATACCATACTCTCAAGCCAAGCATCGTATTTGATGGAACGAGTCCAACATCAAGATCATTAAAAACAACGGCATGTGCTAGTACTACAGTTCCAGAGGTACCTGTAGGGTCGACATCAGAATCTTTGGTATCATCTCCTCCTTGATCACCAGGAGAAAATTGCATGCCCGCCGGTGGAACAACAGAAATAAAATAAATTCCCTGAGCTAGAAATGGAAAACTATATTCTCCATTGGCATCCGTTTCAGTTGACATGATGAAAGCTCCGTTAAACGCATGTAAGTTGACTACTACATTTGGAACACCTGGTTCATCAGCATCTTGTATGCCATCTTGATTTAAATCATTCCAAACAAAATCTCCCAATCCCGCAGGAATAAAAAATCCAGCATCGACATCTTCATCATTTTCGCCTGCACTTAAATTAAAAATATTGGTTGATCCAAATTCCATACCGCTGGTTAAGTCAGAATCTTGAGTATCATTTCCACCCTGATCGACTGGTGAAATTAAGTATCCTACTGGAACTGTAAACACAATATAATATGATCCAGGTTGAATATTTTCAAAGCTATAATACCCCATTTCTCCATCAGAATTAAAATCTGTTACGGTAGAGGCTACAAAATTGCCCGATTCAGATTTAAGAGTAACAAGAACGTCATTGATTCCTATTTCATCCGGATCCTGAATTCCATCCGCGTTAACATCTAACCATACACGATCTCCCACAGAGCCAGGCTCTTGAATAAGGCCGATATCAACAGATCTATCATCCATTCCTGATAGAAGCGTAATCGTATGCGAAGTACCAAATCCATTGGCAGAATTAATATCAGAGTCAATTGTATCATCTGTACCAACATTTGGAGGTGCAAACAACATACCGCCTGTTGGAATATGACTTACATAATAGAATCCCGGAGCTAAGTCCGTGAATAGATATTCTCCATCAGGAGAAAAAACACCTCCCGTAAATTTAGTACCAACCACATTTCCATTAATATCAAACAATCTAACAGTCAAGGCGTTAATTCCTTCTTCTCCATCATCTTGTATCCCGTTTCCATTATTATCTGACCACACAAAGTCCCCAATTGAACCTAAATAAAAGAAGCCCGCATCTAATTGTTGTATCGAACTATTGATCAATTCGGAAGAATTAGTTACTACGGCACTGGTGATATCGGAATCAATTAAATCATTAGTCCCTTGATTTGCTAAAGTCATCTCAGATCCGGTAGGTAATACGACCACCACATAATAGGTCCCTTGAGGAAAATCTGAAAAACTATAATTCCCCATATTATCTGTAATATCAGAATCCTGAAGAACATTATTCACATCATAGAGCTCTACCGTAATTCCGGGCTCTCCCATCTCGTCCATATTTCTCAATCCGTTTCCGTTGATATCTTCCCAAACAGTTCCATTTATATTAATAAAGGTGACGGCTTTAAAACCCGCATCAATATTTATCAACTGATCTTCTTCTACAAGCGAGAAAATATCTGTAGTCCCTTCTGTCCCATTAATATTGATCACATCAGAATCAATTGAATTATTTGTTCCTTGTTGTGCCAAAGTAAACTCATAACCATCACTAAGTACAAACTGCACTTGGTAATCTCCGGGAAGCATGCCATTAAAACTATAATTGCCTTGATCATCCGTTTGATCTGTATTAATGATGCCCCCCATGTCATCCAATAGATTAACATCAATGTTCATCATGGTTGGTTCATCAATATCATTTAGTCCATTACAATTAAGATCATTCCAAACACTTCCAGAAATTGTAATTTCATCCAACAACTTGATTCCGGCAAAAACAGTATTCAATTGTTGTTCTTCCGTTAAAACAATCTCGTCTGTCCTTCCTCCCAATGCAGTCATGGTGGTAACATCAGAATCGTTATTATCATCACCTATATTAGCGATTGTAAATTTAAATCCGTCGATTAACTCAAACATTACCATGTAAGACCCCTCTGACAAATCGGTAAATTTGTAAAACCCCGATGAATCCGTTGTTGTTTGTGCTTGAGGCATTTCATTCATATCGACCAACACTACATTTATCCCTTCGACTGGCAATTCATTATTATTAAATTGTCCATCACAATTTTCATCTATAAAAACTAAGCCACTTACTTCTATAGGATCTTTAGCTTTAAGTCCTGCATCCACGTCGTTAATGTTCTGATTTACACCAATAGAAACATTTTCTGTTGTCCCAATTCCGTTTAATATGTTTACAACATCCGAATCTATTTCATCATTAGTCCCAATATTAGATTCAGTAAAATTATAGCCGCTAGGAGGAACAAATTCGTATATATAGTCCCCGTCAAATAAACCGATCATGAAGTACTGTCCAGATAATGCCGTAATTGCGGACGATACGGTATTGCCATCTAGGTCATAAACATTTACACCTACTCCCTGAATACCAGGCTCATCTGGATCCATCAATCCATTACAATTTTCATCGAGCCATACCATTCCTTGCAATATATTATTCACGACATTCTTTAATCCAGCATCGATATTTTCTAGACTATCTCCTGCATCCAAAGAATAAAAAGGAGTAGTCCCCATTTCCCCATTTTCAACATCGGAGTTGATTGATTGGTCTGTACCGATAAAATAATCTGTAAAAATCATCGTAACATGAAGTTCAAATGCTACCTGATACATCCCTGGATCCATTCCTTCAAAGAGGTATTCACCAAAATCTCCAGTTTGTGTTGTCAAAACTTCTTCACCTAAATCGTTCAATAATGTTACCGTCGTGTTCGAGAGAACAGATTCATTACCATCTCTAATTCCATTACAATTTTGATCCATCCAGACTAAACCAGAAATGATAATATCGTCTGGAACTGCTTTTATCCCCGCATCTAATTCGACTTGCTCATTTCCAATGCTGATTTCAACTATTGCGGTCGTACCGCTGTCTTCAGTTTCATTTATCACGTCCGAATCCAGACTTGGATCACCACCTGCCCCAGAAATAGTAAATTCAAAATCACTTGGCTTAGCGAATTCAACATAATAATTTCCTAATGGGAAATTCTCAAATTCATAAAATCCAAAGTTATTAGTGAACACAGATTCGATTAAAGAATTATCCGAACTATAGAGACTAACTTCAACATTAAAGACGCCACCCTCATTGTCATTGACACCATTACAATTGACATCATTCCAATACAAACCAGAAATTTTGGTAATATTTTTCAATCCCGCATTAATAAAACTAAAGCTAGTACCAGATTGTAATTCTAAAATGTTTGTAGATCCAACATTATCTACAATTCCAACGACATCAGAATCTCTCTCTGTATCATTGGTTGCAAATTCTTGAGTAAAAGATTGTCCATCCGGAGAAATAAAATTGATGGTATAGAAATCCGGAACCAAGGATACAAAAGCATATTTACCTTCATTATTTGTGAAGGTCGACTGAACGATTTGATTCTGACCATTCAATAGAACAACTTCTACACCTTCTACTAAAAGCTCAGTAAAATCTTGTTCGCCATTACAATTTTCATCAAACCAAACTGCACCGGAAATGGATCCAAATGAAAAGAACCCTCCATCTACGTGATCGATTTTTTCTTTCGGATCTAATTTTAAAATATCTGTAGTACCCAAACCATTTAATTGATCAATATCAGAATCAATCGTATCATCCCCAGCGTTTGGAATTGTAAAACTCATCATCATCTCCGAAAGAAATCTTACATAATAATTACCTGGAGGAAGATCTTCAAATACATAGGATCCGGTATTCGTTGTTTGAATAGCTACTTGAACATCATCCTCTGTAAAAAGGCGAACAGAAACAAACTGTGATGTTATTAAGGGTTCTGTGTCTTGACGAAGACCATCGTAATTTAAATCTTCCCATATCACACCACAAATAGAACCTTGGTTATCTAAATAAATGCCCCCATCTACATCTGTAATTTGACTTCCCGATTCTATTGATATTTCATTAGAAATTGCAATGTTATTTGCTAATGAAATAAAGTCAGAATCTACAGTTTCATCGAGACCTTGATTGGCATTTGAAATAGCGATATAATCATCTAATTCTAATTGGATCGTATAGCTATCTGGAGTAATATTTTCAAATATATAATTTCCATTTTCATCTGAATCCGTCGTCTGAACAATTTGTCCGTCAGTATTCACCAAATGAACAACAATATTTGGATAACCATCTTCTGCAATATCTTCAATTCCGTTTTCATTTATATCATCCCATATCCTACCAGAAATTGAACCATACCGATAAAACCCTGCATCCACATGATCGATTTTTTCTTTAGGATCTAGTTTCAAAATATCGGTCGTTCCAATGCCATTTAATTCATCAACATCGGAATCAATGTCTTCATCTCCTGCATTAGGAATAGTGAAATCCATCATAGTTTCCGATTGAAAACTTACATAATAATTACCGGGTGAAAGATCTTCAAACAAATAGGATCCTGTGTTTGTTGTTTGAATCGCCACTTCAATATCATCCTCTGTAAATAAACGAACAGATACAAAGGCTGATGTAATTAAAGGTTCTGTGTCTTGACGTAGACCATCATAATTTACATCTTCCCAAATCAACCCACAAATTGAACCCTGGTCATCTAAATAAATGCCCCCATCAAAATCTGCATAGAGGGTTCCAGATTGAACAGTAAGTTCTTCAGATCTTGCGACATTATCCGTTAGTGAAATGAAATCAGAATCTACCGTATCATCGGGGCCCACGTTAGGATTTGATATAGCGATATAATCATCTAATTCTAATCGAACAGTATAAGTACCAGGAGTCACATTTTCGAATGAATATTCTCCATTCTCATCTGAATCCGTCGTCTGAACAATTTGTCCGTCAGTATTCACCAAATGAACAACAATATTTGGATATCCCTCTTCCGCAATATCTTCAATTCCGTTTTCATTAATATCATCCCATATTCTTCCAGAAATTGAACCATACTGATAAAATCCTGCATCATAAAAACTCATGACTTCATTAGGTCCTAAGAAAAACAAATCAGTCAAACCATTTTCATCAATATCGCTGTCATTAAATTCTATTCCTATATCCTGTAGAGTAGGCATGAAAGAGTTGTCCAATGGTTCAAAAAGCATCTGGTAATTTCCAGGAAATAATGGTCCAAAGGTATAACATCCGTCTTCTAGAAAATCGACTTCTAATTCATTATTGTCTTCATCCAACAAGGTCACTTTCACATCTTCCATCAACGGATCTGAATTTTGTTTGATACCGTCGGCATTGATATCCACAAATGATGTTCCTTTAATAAGTCCTTTTTTAGTTAAACCAATATCTATCGAGGATTCAACTTGTCCAGCTGCCAAACTAAATGTACTTGTCGTCCATTGACCATTGGATTCGTCCAAATCACTGTCTAAATTATCGCCACCAATATTACTTTTGGTTGGAGTAAACCCACCTGTGATGTCTATTCTTAGATAGTACATACCAGGAAAAACATTCGCGAAAGCGTAATGACCTGTGGCATCATTACTCACTGTTTGACATAAGGTACCATCACTAAAAAACAAGTGAATGTCCATGATGGTACTAAAATTATCGGGATCAAAAGAATCTTGAATTCCATTTCCATTAGTATCATAAAATACTTGATCTCCAATACTACCCATACCAATATATCCACCATCTAGATTCATTATATTATCACCGGCATTTAAATTTATTATTTCGGTCAAGCCGAATGAATTGATATCACTATCAAGAAAATCTAGATCTGCATCTTGCAGCGTGATACCAAATCCGATCACCAACGGAAATTGTACAGAATAATTTCCTGGGAAAACATTTTCAAATTGATATTCCCCATTTTGATCTGTTGTTTGACTATCCACCACTTCTCCTACTTCATTCAACAAACTGACAGTAAATCCAGGCATTGCTATATCTGATGGATCACGCTTTCCGTCAACATTTTTATCTCCCCATGCCAATCCACTAATAGATCCTAATTGAGTGAATCCCATGTCAATATTTCTGAGCTCTTCTCCAGGAGTCAATTCAAAAACTGCCGTTGTAAATGGTCCATTGGAATCATCCAAATCACTATCAAGTTCATCCGAGCCAATGTTAGGCATAGTAATAATATACCCATTGAGCAAGTTGGATAAACGGATAGAGTAAATTCCGGAAACAACATTTTCAAACAAATACCCACCTTGAGCGTTTGTATAAACCGTTTGGGCCACTGTCCCATTCAGCTCGATAAGATTTACTTCTAAGCCTTCTAAACCATTATCTCCCACGTCTTGAATCCCGTTTCCGTTATGATCAAACCAAACATAATCTCCAATTGAACCCAATTGAATATAACCCGCATTGATATTATTTACCATTTGGGCAGCCATAATATTAATTACTCCCGTTTGACCAAATTGATCAATATCACTATCCGTTAAATCACTACCCACGTTTTGTAAAGTAATTTGATAACCTATTGGTGTATTAAATTTAACAATATAGTCACCTGGAAACACCTTCGCGAAAGCGTAATTACCTTGAACACCAGTCGTTGTTGATGCGATTAGATTATCTTGCAAATCATATAAATCTACCGCAATGTTTTCAAGAAGTATTTCTGAAAAACCCTGTATCCCATCATAATTATGATCATTCCATACTTGCCCAATAATACCTCCATATTCCGTAAGGCCTAAATCCGTATCTGTTTTATTTTCACCTGGAAGCAGGCTGATCATACCAGTCGACATTCCGACAGAAGAATCTAAATCGCTATCTAAGCTGTCATCTCCGATATTAGATAATGTAGGAATATAGTTTATTGGTAATTCCTCAATCTGAATTTGATACAGACCAGTTTTTAATCCTTCAAACTTGTAAGATCCATCTGTTCCAGTCGTTGTTGAAGCCAACAATCCATTGGCATCATAAAGATTTAATATAATTGAAGAAAGACCAACATCCTCTATTTCTTGAATTCCATTACCGTTTTTATCTCTCCATACAAAATCTCCAATACTTCCTAATTCGTTAAACCCGGCATCAAGATTTACATAATCAAGTCCTCCCGATAAAGTAATCAACTCTGAATCTCCGTTGATATTGAAGTCACTATCTGTCGTTTCCGAGCCAATATTTTGCTGTGTTAAAACAAAAGCTTTAAAAGGACTAATATTTACTTGATATGTTCCCGGATAAAGATTATCAAATTTATAAGACCCATCGAGTCCAGTTTCTATTTCTCCAAGTTGGTTTCCGCTTTCATTAAACAACAATACTTTTACCAAACTCAAAACGGGCTCATCACCCTGACGAATTCCATCTAAGTTTAGGTCGTCCCAGGTGACACCAGCGATTGAATTGTATTTGGTAAATCCAAAATCCAAATTCGTTAATTCCTCTCCTGGATTTAAAATGAAAGTATCAGAAGTATTTAGACCATTAGCTCCAGTGATATCGCTATCTAAATCATCATTACCAATATTAGATTCTGTATTGATAAAATCCGATCCTGGCAAATTAACCTTGATGTAATATTCTCCTTTTTGAATTTCTGAAAATAAATAATAGCCGTTTTGATCTGTATTTACTTCGGCTACCAGATTATCATAGTAATCATACAATTGTACAAGAGCATTGTCAATACCGCCTTCATTGACATCTTGTATACCATTACCATTTTCATCAAACCATACATAATCTCCAACAGAAGATGGTCGACAATCATCATATAGAAAATCTCTACAACAACTAGCTGATGTACCTGCTGCCGATACTGTTTGTACACAAATGGTATGAATTCCAGGTTCAGCGGTGGTTACACCAATGCTAATAATATCTTCATTCGGTTGACCAGTTATAATATCAAATCCCTCCGGCATGATCCAATCATAATAATCCGCTCCAATAGCATCGTCTACATAAAATTGGACACAATCATGATCACAAAGAGAAAAAAGTGGCATATAGTGTACGATCAATTGAACCTCATCCAGACGCACAGTCTGAACGTTATCCGATGTATTTTCAACTTGTAAACGAAATCCAAACTGGGAATCCATGATTTGATTCATTGTCCAATTATCACCCCATTGATACCAAGGTGCTCCATAGCTCCACGAACCATCATCTCCCTCAGAGCCGATTGCCCATTCTGTACCATAGGTGGCGCCATTGGCCAAGTTCATACCCTGAGGATTGCCTTGATCTAGTAATTGGAGAAGGACATCTGATGTCACTTCTAGACCATCGGTATGTCCTTTTAATCTAATTTCAATCCCTTCAATCGCAGTACCAATCGGAAAATTAAAACCAAATTGTTCGAATCTGATCTCTGAAGATTTTTCTCCAGGCCATAACTCCACAGAAGCATAAATATCATCTTGTCGCTCCGCAGCAGAAAGATTTATCCATGCTTTTTCATCTGTAGAAATGTTTTGACTTAATTGATTAAAATACCTTATCGAAGACTGTACAGTCGTTTCGATAGGTACTAAGATTGGGCAGGCCTGTACCTGAGCGTTTAACGCTTGGTTACAAAAAGCCAGATTCAAAAGGAGGCATAGGGATACCCCTAGAACCTTGTAGTTCCTTAAATTGTAGCTCATAGTCGTGTAAGTAAGGTTATTAATTAACGCATAATGCTTTTATTTAAAGCATTACTCACTAAATTAAAGTCAAATATAAATAATTATTTTTATAATATGATGATTATTTATATATGAAATTAAATTTTCCTTGAATACACTGACCTCAGAAAACTCTCACGATAGTAGAAATTGGTATGACTAGAGATAGAAATTATGATATGCGCTGATAGTGTTTGAGTAATTCTTCACTGAGTGTATCTGCGTTAAATTTTGATTGTGCATAATCCCTTCCCTGTTTGGCAAGTCTTTGAGCAAAATCTTCCTCTTGGACTATTTTGATCATGGCATCAGCAATTTCTTCAGTCTTTCTTGGATCGATAAATAATGCACCAGGACCAGCCGCCTCAGGTAGGGAAGAAATTTTGGATGTAATCACAGGAGTTTGTGATAAAAGAGATTCAATGACTGGAATTCCAAACCCTTCATAGACAGATGGATAAATGAGCGCTTTAGCAAAACGATAGTAAGAAGGCAATTCATGATTCGAAACATAATCCATAAATATAAAATCATCGTTTAAATTCAATTCGACAATTCTACTTCTTACAATTTCTTCATAGGCCTTTCCTTTACCGATGATGACTATCGGGATCCTATCTTCTTTTGATATTAAAGCCTGCGCCTCCACAATTTGCAACAAGCCTTTGCGCTCGATAATTGAGCCCACATATAAAAAGTATCGGTCAATTTGCAAGGGATTTGACATAACTCGATCTTCAAAAAAAATATCTTGACATGATTGATACAAGACTGAAATTCTATCTTGAGGAATATCATATAACTTTTGAAGATCCCTCTTAGTGCTTTCAGAAATTGCTAAAATATGGCCTGCACGAACTGCGCTGGACTTATATTTCATTCGATAGAAAAATCTATCCAATATTGGAAACTGCTTAGGATAATATTCATAAATCAAATCGTGAAAACTTAAAAAAGTTTTACATGACAGTTTTTGAATACCAAGTGGCAACTCATGACTTAATCCATGATACACATCCAGTCTTAATTGTTGGACTAATTTGGTAACTTGATATTGTCGCCAATAGTTTTTAAATGAATGATTACAAGTATGAATTGCAAAGCGACTTCCGTCGAAGAAATATTCCGTCTCCTTATTTCGATTCGTTGTTGGTGAAAATAAATGAATCTCATGTTCGGGATATCGAGATTGAAAATTTTTGACAAGCGTTCGACTATAATTTCCCAGACCTGTGAAATTATTAAAAAGTCGTTTAGCGTCAAATCCAATTTTCATAATTATAAACTTGAACGCTAAAATACACTTCCATTATGGCAATCAATAAAAAATGGTTTGCATCACATACTCCTGACACAAACCATTTTCATTCTTTCATGCTTATGCTTCTTGAAGTTGGGAATTATAATCCCTAATTAAAGCTTTTTGTATATCGTGAGTTACGGGAATAAATTCAGATAACTTTCTTGTAAATTTTGCCTTGCCTTGTGTTATAGAACGAAGTGTTGAAGAATATTTATACATTTCGGCCAGTGGCACTTTGGCAGATATTTTTTGGTAATGCCCTTCGGCGTCCATACCTTGAATCATAGCGCGTCTTCCTTGAAGATCACCCATGACATCACCCATCACTTGATCAGAACAAAGGATATCCACATCATATATGGGTTCTAATATCTGTGCACCTGCTTTTTCAAAAGCTGATTTGAATACTTGTGAGGCGGCGATCATAAAAGCCATATCATTCGAATCCACCGCGTGCATCTTCCCATCATAAATACTCACTCTTATGTCTTGGCAATACGAACCAGTCAATGGTCCTTCCGCCATCTTTTGCATAATGCCTTTTTTAATTGCGTTGGCATATTTGGAATCAATGGACCCACCAACAATACACCAATAAAAAGCCAATTTCCCTCCCCATTCTAAATCAATAATTTCTGTATTTCGGACTGTCAAACCAGCTGGAGCAGGCATATTTTCTACATAGGGTTCAATACGCATATGAACCTCCGCAAATTGTCCTGAACCTCCCGATTGCTTTTTGTGTCGATAAGAATCATTTGCCATACGCGTGATGGTTTCTCTGTACGGAATACGAGGACGTTCATATTCCATCTTGATATTGTTGACCTTTTCAATTCGATACTTTACCAAATCCAAATGCAATTGTCCTTGTCCGTGTAAAATCGTTTGTTTAAGTGGTATTGATTGTTCGACGATCAAAGTAGGATCTTCTGCTTCGATTTGATGTAAGGCTTTCATCAATTTTTCCATATCCGCCTTTGAGGGAGGTACAACCGCTGTACGAATTCTAGGTTCAGGAAATTTAATCTTTTCAATTTTATGTTCGACTCCCTTGGCAGTTAAAGTTTCGTTTGAATGTGTATGTTTTAATTTTACCGTAGCGCCAATATCTCCAGCAACCAAACTATTGACTTGCGTCCGAATTTTTCCATTCGACTCGTAAATCTGAGCAATTCTTTCCGTATTACGATTGCACACTAATTCATCACCCGCTGAAAGGATCCCCGAATAAACTTTAAAATAAGAGACTTGACCAACTTGTGGTTCGGATAATGTTTTATAAATAAAAACGGTTGTCGGGCCATTTTTATCACAAGCGATAGTACCGCCATCTTCCAGAGCAGCTTCTGGTCGATCAGCCGGGCTAGGAGCAATGTCATTAATGAAACCCATGATTCGTCCACTGCCTTTGTTTTGTGTCGCTGAAGCACAAAATACAGGGTATATTAATTGATTAGCCAACGCAATGGTAAGACCTGATGCCAGCTCCTCTTCGTTTAAGGTTCCTTCTTCAAAAAACTTTTCCATCAAAGCTTCATCATTTTCGGCGGCAGCCTCAACTAAAGCATTGTGCATTTCTTGAGCTCGACCAATTGCTGATTCTGGAATGGCTTGTTTTTCTGGCTTCCCTCCATCTTCTGGAAAAACATACATCACCATCCTTAGGGCATCTACTATGGTTGTAAATCCAGCCCCCTGATTCAATGGAAATTGAAATGGCAAAACTTTATTTCCAAATCGCTCTTTAGCTTGCTCCAAAGTTGCATCATAATCTGATTTATCATGATCTATCTGATTGGCAACAAAGATGGCTGGCGTATTAAAACTCTGTACATATTCCCAAAGTAATTCTGTACCCACTTCAACCCCGTTGGCAGCATTTAAAATCACCAAAGCGGTATCCGCAACTTTCAAAGATGATATTACCTCTCCCACAAAATCATCTGAACCAGGAGTGTCTATAATATTAATTTTAGAATTCTTCCACCTTACATGCATTAAGGAGGTAAACAAAGAGGTCTGTTTATCTTGCTCGATATTTGTATAATCCGATACAGTAGATTTGGATTCGACTGTTCCTCTCCTATTAAGGGCTTTTGATTCAAACAACATGGTTTCTGCAAAAGTGGTTTTACCACTACCCGAGTGTCCTAATAAGACAATGTTTCTTAGGTTTTTAGTTTCGACGCTCATAATGACGGTTTCAGAATTAATAATAAATGGAATAGCTGAAGACAAACAAAATAGTCTCCTTTCAATTAAGATATACATTTATATTTTATTCTCAAAATGAGCAATTATTAAATATTAAATTCTGTATAATGTAATTATTGCAGTTTAATATTTTATAATGTATAGTCGTTTGAAAATGTGAGACTAATGCTTAATCTTCAAAAGATCCATAATCTTTCCCTTCTTTAACAGATCTTAAAAAGGCTTGGCAACAGTCTTGAATTGTGGCATCATAATTACGATATTTAAAATCCAGTACAGATTTAGACTTACTACTGTCATAGGTCCAATCTTGCGAAGTATTGACCACTGTTTCTTTGGTAATCAAAGGAAGTCTTTTGCTAAACATTGACCGAATGTATTCAACTCGCCATGAAAGAAACTTCAGAATACCTTTTAGTTCTCTATGAGGAACCTTTGCATTAATCCCTTTCGCTACATCCTGTACTAGTTTTTTTAGTTTGACATTGTCGGAACATAAAATAAACCGTTCATTTTCTATAGTAGAGGCCATGAGTTGCACAACGAATGAGGCGACATCTCGCGAGTCTACGACTCCATTGCTTCCACTTGGATAAAAAGACACTCCTTTATGTAAGGTTTCAAACATAGCCAAAGAACTATTGGCCCAAATCCCTGCGCCCAAAACAAGAGCTGGGTTAACAATCGCAGTACTCAATCCTTCCGCTTGTCCACGCCATACTTCTAGTTCAGATAAGTACTTTGTGATAGCATAATGTGAATTGTATTTACTTCGCTGCCAAGGTGTTTTTTCGGTAATAGCAATACCAGGCTTATCTCTTCCTAAGGATGCAATCGAACTCACAAAGATTAATCTATTTACTTTATGATGAAGACATAGATTAACAATATTTGCAGTTCCTTCGACATTAACCTTGGTCATCAATTCTTTCATCTTGGGATGAAGAGAAACAACTGCCGCCGCATGAATAACCACATCCATATCTTCCAAAGCGTCCTCGAGAAAAGATACATCATTGATTTCACCTTCTTTCCATTTGATTTGATCTTTATGCTTTGACAACAAATCTACTCTACTATTCGAGCGCCGACTCGCAAAAATATTTTTATAGCCCTCTTTAAACAAATGAAGAACAATTTCTGAACCCAACAGACCGGTTGCCCCTGTGATAAAAATCTTTACGTCCTTAGTCATATTCTAGATTTGCGTGTACATCATAAATCGCACCACCCATCGTATTACAATGAGCTCCCGTAACGGAGGACAAGGTATTTACTTTACCATTAATCCTCAAATAGCCCAAAAATGCCATTAAGATTGATTCTTTAAAATCAATGATTTCCTTTGGAGGCAATACTAAGGTGACTGATATCTCTTTTAATGATTTTTCAAGCAACTCAATAAAAAACATATTATGTGCTCCGCCACCAGTAACAAAAACACGGTAAGAAGTGTGTAGGTTTTGACTTTGAATGGCTTTCTTGATTTGATCAACAATGACTTTAGAAACCGTAAAAAGACGATCTTCAATCGTACTGGAACCAAGCATAAGCTTCGGAATCACTTCAGTTTGAATCCACTGATTATCCAAAGACTTTGAACCTTCCAAATTAAAATATTCAAGTGCCATTAGATGTTCATAAAGTCCTCGATTGAGTTTTCCCATTCGCGAAAGCGCACCGTCACGATCAAAATCCATCCCTTTTAATTTTGCCAAATGATTAAGCATTTGATTGCAGGGACTTACGTCGAATGCCTTCATTTGCGGAAATACAAAGCTAATATTCGCTATTCCGCCTAAATTCAGATAAGCATCATAACCAGCAAAAAGTAATTGCTCGGCGATCGGAACGAGTGGCGTTCCTTGTCCTCCAAGTGCAACATCTTGAATTCGAAAATCGCTAACCACTGGTTTTTTTGTCAGGGCAGAAATCACACCTCCATTACCTATTTGAATTGTAATACCGTTATGTGGTTCGTGCAACAAAGTATGACCATGAGATGCGATCAGGTCAATCTCATCGATGTCAAAACCATCTAGACTGAGCATAATTTCGGACCATACATTGGCTAGACTGTAATCCAATAATTTCAAATCACGAGCAGATAATTGATCATCAACTTTTAATACGCCTTTTAGTTGCTCATTATATTGAACCGTTTTTGTAAACAACAGTTTATAGGTATAGGATTTGCCTTTCGGCGAAAATTGACACACGGCCAAATCTAAACCATCCAAGGAACTCCCCGACATTAAACCCAAAATTTTCTTCATTGTGATCAACGGTGTTATCAGCTTGAAAACATAAAACAATATTACGGATAATTGAATGGACAAACGCACTAATCCTTCAACAACAAAACTTCCTAAATCACTAGATTCTACCAAATGAAAACAAATTCTGGGTACAATTCATCGGCTGTGAGAACAATTCATCGATCTTTTTGTACAGTTTAAAGAATAATATGGAAACTTTAAGCATTTCCATAGTTTCCTATACTCATATAACATATCTTTACAGCATGGATACCAAAAATAAGATCATCATCCACAGTATGGAGCTATTTATGAAGCTCGGAATCCGAAGTGTAAGCATCGATGATATCTGTCGTGGATTGGGTATTTCTAAAAAGACTATTTATGTCCATTTTAAAAACAAAAGGGAATTGGTGAATGAGGTCATTCATTTTCACATTCAAAAAGAGATTGATGATTTGAACTTAATCTCTGAAAATTCTAAAAACGCGATAGACGAAATGATCGGTATTGCAAAATATGTCTTGGAATTTTTAAGAAACATGTCACCGACCATCCTTTATGATCTAAAAAAATATTATTCCGCAAGTTGGAAAATCGTAGAGCAAAAACACATGGCCTACATCGAATCAGTGATCTCTAATAACTTGAAAAATGGAAAAAGTGAAGGATATTATAGAGAAGCGATTGATGAAGAAATTGTAGCCAAATTATATGTTTCAAAATCCATGGCAGTTGTCGATGAAAAAATTTTTTCTTCAAAAGCATACAAGCGATTTAAGCTCTATGAAGAATTAATTATTTATCATATGTACGGCATCGTATCTGATAAGGGAAGAAAATATATTAAAAAAGTACAATTAAACTAATTCCATGAAAATCATAGCAGGACTCATTTGTTTTACATTCTGGCTAAACTTGATCAACGCTCAGACGCCAATAAGTTTGGAAGAAGCTATCAACTACGGCCTAGAAAATCACAACAGATTAAAACTAGATGAGATAGAAGAAAGAAAGTCTCAATGGGAACTTACCGAATTCAAATCCATAGGGCTTCCTAAGATCAACGCAAGTGTTAATTACCAATATTACTTTGCAACGCCGGCTCAACCAGTCGAAGATTTTATTTCACCTTCTGTGTATGGCGTGCTTTTCCAAGAGGGTGTGATTCCTGTGAGAGAGCTTGGTGATCCACAAACTTTTGAATTTTCGTTATTCCAAAGAAACAACCTATCAGGTCAAATCGAATTAAGTTCGTTAATATTTGATGGCTCTTACATCTATGGTTTAAAAGCTGCAAAGCTCTATAAAGATCTTGTTGGCAAACAACAAAGTACTACAGCGTATCAAATAAAATCTGATATTACAAAAGCCTATACCGCAGTTTTAATCGGGGAAAAAAACCTCGAAGTGTTGGATAACAATCTAAAAACATTGGAACAATCGCTGAAAGAAATCACTGCTATATACGAAAGTGGTTTTTCAGAATCCCTGGATGTTGATCGCATCCGACTTTCCCTAGACAATGTCACAATAGAAAAAGAAAATCTCGAGAAAATCGTTGAAATTGGATACAATGTTTTAAAGTTTCAGATGAGTTACCCTTTGAATGAAGAGATTTATTTAACCGATGATCTAGAGCAAATGGTGGATTTACTTTCTTTGGAAAAAACAACGGATAATCTTGAAATTGATTACAATCAGCGTCCGGAATATTCGAGCATCTTGCTTGGACAAGAATTAAATCATTTGAACTACAAAAGAATAAAAGCAGGATATCTCCCAAGTGCAAGAGCCTTTATTAATTACCAAGCAAACCTACAACGAAACAATCTTTTTGATAATAATGAAACTGGTTGGCTCCCTTCGTCTGCTGCCGGTATAGCCCTCAATATTCCGATTTTTGACGGACGTCAAAAAAAAGGGCAACTTGAACAAATCAAATTAGATATTGAACAAACTGAAATTCAAAAACAAGATTTTGAAACTGCTGTCCAGCTCCAAGTAATGAATGCTCAACTTAAGATGGAAAATGCCAAAAACACCTTAAGTCAACGAAAAAGGAATTTGGACCTAAATCAAAAAATTTATGATAAAACCGTCATTAAATTTAGAGAAGGTGTGGGTTCGAGTATTGAGCTTACTCAAGCAGAAGCCTCTTTATATTCGGCGCAAGCCTCATACACCAACGCTTTATATGAATTAGTAAATGCTAGAATGGATCTGGATATCGCTCTAGGAAAAATATAAAATCGACCAAAAGAAATCATCATGAATAAATTAATTTTCATCTTTCTAAGCTTAACCTTTTTCACATTGGCCTGCGAGCCAAAAAATGAAAACCCTAATGATTTAGACGGAAAAAAAGAACTTCTAATTGCCAAAAACGCTGAACTTAAAAAGCTCAAAACAGAGATCGATTCTTTAGAAGCACAGATTGCAGCGCTGAGTCCAGTCAAAGAAAAGAAAAGAAAACCAATTTCTCTAGACACCATTCGCTTACAAGAATTTAAACGATACGTTGATGTTCAAGCAAGTGTTCAATCAAGCGACTATGTTAATATAAGCAGTGAGACAGGCGGAAGAATTTTGATGATCAACGCAAAGGAAGGTCAGTCCGTCAGAAAAGGACAATTGATCGCGACCTTGGACCTTGAAGCGATAGAAAAACAAATTCAAGAATTGGAAGTTTCCCAAAGTCTCGCAAATACGGTCTATGAAAGACAGAAGAGATTGTGGGATCAAAATATTGGTTCTGAAATTCAGTTTCTTGAAGCAAAAAACAATAAGGAAAGATTAGAAAAAACGATTGAGTCCTTAAAACTCCAATTGAGTAAACGAAATGTCTATGCTCCTATTTCAGGAGTCATTGATCGAGAATTTGTGAAGCAAGGAGAGATGACTTCACCAGGGATGCCCTTGGCTCAAATCTTAAATGCTAGAAAATTAAAGGTAGTTGCTGATGTCACTGAAAAATACTTAGGACAGGTGAAAAGAGGTGATAAAGTCAAAATTTTCTTTCCAGCCATAAACAAAGAAATAGAACAAAAAATCACATTGATTGGTCGAAGTATTGATCCGACAAATAGAACTTTTAAAATCGAAATAGATACCCCGAATCCAGACGGCGTCTTAAAACCTAATCTATTGGCTGATGTCAGTTTTAATGACTTCAGTCAAAAAGAGGCAATTGTTGTACCCATCAGTTTACTTCAAGAAGAAGTAAGTGGTGATCAATATATGTTTATTGCATCGAAGGAAAATGGCGAACTCGTCGCACGAAAAAAAGTTGTTGAAATTTCTGAAAGCTACAATGGAAATGTGATCGTTACCAAAGGACTAAATCCTGATGATTTAATCATTCTGGAAGGTGCTCGTAGCATAACTGATGGAGAATATTTACAAGTACTTTAAGCACTACTCATGGAAAAGATTAAAGAAAAACTGAAGGAATTTAAGATTAGTTCCTTAGCTGTAGATAATGCTACCAGTATCTTTTTGGTTGCTTTAATGATATTACTTTTTGGTATTCAATCCTATCGAGACATGCCAAAAGAGCAATATCCCAATGCTTCAATGCCAACGATAACGATTAGTACTCCATACTTTGGTAACTCCGCAGAAGAAATTGAAAATCTGATTTCACTTCCTTTAGAAAAAGAATTGAAATCAACTTCAGGTCTTAAAAAATTGACCTCCACCTCGATTCAAGATTTCTCAATATTAATTACAGAATTTGATTCTGGAATTCCGATAAGTGAGGTTTTACGTAAAGTAAAAGATGCTGTCGATATTGCCAAAACAGAACTGCCCACAGATCTTGATACGGATCCGATAGTGGAGGAATTAAACTTTGCAGAAATTCCGATTGTAACAGTCAATGTTTCGGGAAACTATTCGGCCGATGACTTAAGAAAGCATGCTGAGTATTTGCAAGACAGGATTGAAAGCATCAAAGAAATCGCTCGTGTCGATATGAAAGGAGCTCGAGAGAGAGAGGTAAAAATTGATGTTGACCTAGCAAAAATGCAGTCGATTCAAGTATCGTTTCAGGATATTGAAAATGCGATTGCTTCGGAAAACTTGACGATGTCAAGTGGTGAAATAATCAAAGATGGTTTTAGAAGAGCCGTTAGAGTGGTAGGACAATTTGTGACTGCCAAGGAAATTGAAAATACGATCATCAAAAGTGAAAATCAACGTCCTATTTATCTGCGTGATATTGCTACTGTAGAATATTCGTTTAAAGACAGAACCACTTATGCTCGATCCGACGGCTTTCCTGTTATCTCATTGGAAGTGGTTAAGCGAACGGGACAAAATTTATTGGGAGCTTCTGATGCCCTAAAAGTAACCATTGACGATGCGGTAAAAACTTTGCCTTCTGACTTGAAGGTTAGTTTGTTTAACGACCAATCGATCCAAACACGTAATGATGTCACCAATTTAGAAAACAGTATCATTTCGGGAGTTATTCTTGTGATTCTGGTATTGCTGTTCTTCTTAGGATTAAGAAACGCCTCATTTGTTGGACTAGCGATTCCTCTTTCTATGTTGACAGGGATCATGTTCCTTTTTGTCAGTGGTACCACGATGAATATTGTAGTTCTCTTCTCACTTATTCTTGCCTTGGGGCTTCTGGTGGATAATGCCATTGTGGTTGTCGAAAACATTTATCGATATATGCAGAATGGATACAGTGGTGTTGATGCAGCAAAATACGGAACAGGTGAAGTTGCGGTACCGATCATCGTTTCGACGATGACCACTCTGGCTGCATTTATTCCACTCGCATTTTGGCCTGGGATGATGGGTGAATTTATGAAATATATGCCGATCACCTTGATCATCGTTTTGTCTTCTTCTCTTTTTGTTGCCCTTGTGATTACCCCAGTTTTTACCTCTCGATTTATGAAAGTGGATGAAAAGGAAGAAAGTAAACAAGCTCATAATTCGAAAAGAAGAAATGTTTTGATTGGTGCCCTAGTGATGTTTATCATCGCATTGTTCGCTCATTTCATAGGAATAGAATGGATGAGGAATTTAATGGGTTTTGCTTTATTGATCTCTTTGATTAATTTTTTCATTTTAAGACCAGGAGCCTTCTTTTTTCAAAATAGAGTATTACCTATTTTGGAAAGAGCCTATGATAAGTTTATTCGATTTGTACTTAATGGAAAGAAACCATACATCATCTTTGCAAGTACTTTCATCTTATTGTTCTTAACCATGGGACTCTTGAGATGGCGATCACCTAAAGTAGAGTTTTTTCCAAGTCCCGATCCGATGTATATCAATGTGTTTGTCGATCTTCCAAACGGATCAGATATTGAAAAAACAAATAATATTGTCAAGCAAGTTGAAGAAAAAGTCAATGCTGTTATCCAGGATCGGATGCAAATTGTTGAGGCAGTTTTGACACAAATAGGAGAAAATACTGGAGATCCAAATACTCCACCCGAACCTGGAGTAACACCAAACAAAGCTCGTATTACAATTACCTTTGTCAAGTCTCAAGACCGTGGAGGCATCTCTACAAAAACTATTCTGAATGACATACGTGCAGAGGTAAAAGATTTTGCTGGCGTTCAAGTTATTGTTGATCAAAATGCCAATGGACCACCAGCTGGAAAACCCATCAACTTGGAAATTATTGGAGATGATATCGATACTCTTATAGTAGTCTCCGAAAGAGTAAAACAATTTTTTGAAGCCAAAAATATTCCTGGAATCGAAGAATTGAATTCGGATGTTGAGTTGAACAAACCAGAAATGATGATCAACATCAACAGAGAGGCAGCCAGAAGATACGAACTCTCCACCTATGCAATAGCAAGTGCTTTAAGAACATCGATATTTGGAAAGGAAATTTCAAAATTAAAAGATGGAGAAGACGAACATCCAATCATCCTGCGGCTTGATGATAATTATAGAAACGAGATAACTGGATTGATGAATCAAAAAATCACATTCCGTAATCCTGCGAATGGTCGCATCGTACAAGTTCCAATCTCTGCGGTCGCGGACTTTGAATATACTACTACCTATAATGCGATTCGTAGAAACAAGGTCAATCGATTAATCAGTCTTTCATCCAATGTATTGGATGGTTATAATGCCAATGAGATTGTTGCGCAAATGAAAGATGAAATTAAAGATTTTAATTTTCCAGAAGATTATGAATATCGATTTACTGGGGAACAACAACAGCAGGCAGAAGACATGGCCTTCTTAAGTAGTGCATTTATCTTAGCAATGTTTATGATCTTCATATTGATTGTGGCACAATTTAATTCGCTTATTTCTCCTTTCATTATTTTACTCTCTATCGTCTTTAGTACCATAGGTGTATTTTTGGGATACTCGATCACAGGGATGACAATTTCTGTAATATTCTCTGGGGTAGGTATTATCTCTTTAGCAGGAGTAGTGGTCAATAATGCCATCGTTTTGATAGATTATATCAACTTACTCATTAAGCGAAAGCGAGAAAAAATCGGCGGAGAATCAATGGACGCTTTAGGAATTGAAGACATCAGAGAATCGATTATTATTGGTGGCTCAACAAGATTACGTCCGGTACTATTAACAGCGATTACAACGATCCTTGGATTAATCCCTCTGGCATTAGGTATCAATTTCAATTTCTTTACCTTAATTTCCGATTTAGATCCTCAATACTTTTCAGGTGGAGATAATACGGCAATGTGGGGACCAATGGCTTGGACTATTATCTATGGTTTGAGCTTTGCCACATTCCTTACCTTAGTGGTTGTACCAGTAATGTATTGGATCGCCTATCGTACAAAAACGAAACTATCTCGATTATTGAAAAGAGCTTAAGTATGAACAAGAAACTTGAAGATCTACGTAATAACTATAAAAGGTTTGATTTAAAGAAATCGGATCTTCCAGACGATCCTCTTGATTTGTTTAAATCATGGATGGATTTGGCGATCGAGTCAAATATTGATGAACCCAATGCGATGACTTTGGCTACTGCAACTACCGAAGGAATTCCTTCTGCCAGAATTGTTCTTTTAAAAGGTATTGATGAAAAAGGATTTTACTTTTATACCAATTACGAAAGTCGTAAGGGTTACGAACTATCACACAACCCGAATGTTGCACTAGTTTTTCTTTGGAAAGAAAATGAACGACAAGTTCGAATCGAAGGGCGTGCCGAAAAAATCAGTAAAGAGGCTTCTCAAAAATATTTTGACAGCCGTCCAATAGGAAGTAGAATTTCAGCGATTGCAAGTCCACAAAGTCAGCACATTGAGCATCATGAAATCTTAGAAGAACGAAGACAAAAGGCGGCAGATTTTTATCAAGATGAAAGCTCGATTCCCGTACCAGATTATTGGGGTGGTTATTGTGTAATTCCTCGTGCTATTGAATTTTGGCAAGGTCGTCCTAATCGATTGCATGATCGCTTCCGATATGCTAAAAATGAAAATGGATTATGGATTGTGAATCGCTTGGCGCCTTGATAAAATAAATAACCATTGCATCATCTAATAATTGCCTCGAAGAAATCCATACCTAATAATTATAATCATCAATAATTTGCCAGGGATCATTCTTATGTAAATCCATGCGAAAACTTATCTTACTCCAAAGCGTTTGTTCATTATTTCCTAATACATTATTGATGCTTTCCGAATTTAAAATCGGTAAATAGATTTGTATTATTTCAAAATCTAGATATGGTCCTGCACTATAAAGAAAATTTCCTTCTAATTCGTCTGATCCAAGAGCAACATTGGTAAAGTACCCAAAATCAGCAAATAATTTGAGCGGCAAAACCTTTGGAAGTGGCACGGGAAAATCACTAGTTAAATTTACAGCAAACATCAAATCGTTGGAGTGATCCAATCTATTGTGTTGGCTTCCAAGTGCGGTTTTAAAGCCACCATCTGTCAAACTAACTTGATTGTATAAGCTATTCACATTTTGATTGTTTCTGTTGACAAAGTGACCATCATATTTGTAATCATCATATCCTTCGTGGGCTAAGGCAAAGGAACCTCTTGTAAAACCATTATTGTATTGACCTGATTTCCGCTCAGAGTTCAATAAAAATCCTCCAGCAAAAAAGCGGACTCCCATTTCATAATTTTTTCTCACCTTAAATTGCGCATCATACTCTGCCCATAGCTTGATATAATTTCTATTTTCAGTTACATCCAATATTTCAAATTTGTAGGACTGATGTTCGAGACAAATTTTAAATGTGTAAGGATTTAAAGTTGAGAGATTAAAATGTTCAAATTTCAATTCATTTATTCTGCTATATCGATAATCCAATCCAGTAAAACCGGACGTATCAAAACTAGCTTCTTGATTCCATAGCTGGATTGATCTTGCAATGATTTTACTATAAGTTTTACTGGTAGCTTTTGATCTAAAATGAAATGCAATGGATGGATCCACTTTGAAGTATCTTCTTCGATAATCTAAAAAAGTATTGTTTTCAAAATGAAACGATCTTACTCCAATCTTATATTCTATCTTCTTTAATCGATTTGATTTTAAATGCTGATCATAACTCACTTTTCCCATCCCGACAATCTCTTTTGACCCAAAGGCATAACCCAAAGCAAACACACGCTTAAAATCTTTTTGAGGCCAAAAAGAATTGAACATCGAAAACCCGACATATGGACCATCACTAGTATTAAAACCACCGTATAAATTGGTGATGATATTGGTACGATCATCCTCGTTTAATTTTGCAATCGGATTAATTCTAAATCTTGATACTCTTTTGAATAATCCCTTGGTCTTAGTATAATTATTTTTTCTAAAAGCGTCTGGAGAAATTCGACGAGCATCAATGACTATTTTGCCAAATCCTTCATCCGGTATTTTAACTTCCATTTCTTGACCTCCTTCGATCCATTTAGAATAAACGATTTCATCATCAGTCAAACCATTAATTTCTAACGGAGCGTTGATATCCGAATTATTCTTGATCTTAATCACATAGTTTGATCCTACTTTTTTAGCAGAAAGTAACTCGTAGTCATAAGCCTCTTTGCTTGTGATGATGCCTTTAAAAAACCAATCTAGATTTTTTCCCGTTGATGTTTCAAAACTGGACTGCATATCCTCTGGATACGGATGTTTAAATTTCCATGATTCATAAAAGGAGCGCAAAGCATTATCAAATACTTGGGTAGTCAAGTACGATTCTAAATATCGAAAAGCGATGGCTGATCGCTCGTAGTTGTTTAATAGATAATTTAAGACTGATGTTTCCTCGACTTTCGTCGAAATGGGCTGATCAAATCGTCTTTTGATTTGGCCTTCCACCCCCGCTTGTAATACAGGCACAGAACCACGCATGAAAGAAGGAACCATTTTAGTGTATGCGTCCACACCATATTTATTTCTTGTATATCGATGCTCACCATAGGTGGTCAATCCTTCATCCATCCAAGCATGTTCGCGTTCATTAAAACCAAGAACACCAAAAAACCACTGATGACCGACTTCATGATTAATAATATAATCCAAGCTATGCGCAGTCCCCTTATGAGAGGCGGTTATAATCTGAGGATACTCCATCCCTGAGTGATTTTTATCCTGTATTAAGGTCAATTGATCATATGGATACTCTCCTACCCAGTCACTATAATATTGCACAGACTCCATTAAATAATCCATGGCTCTATCCCATAACTCATCTTCTACTTTTGGTCTGACAACACTAAGCATAATCGAGCGATTGTTAATGGCCAAACTTTTTTGTTGTACTCGTCGCTTTGGAAATGCAAACCAAGCGAAATCAACAACATTGTTTGCTTCAAATTTATAACGAATCATGTCCGATGTATTTGTCGAACTTAAAACTGTTTTCCCTGTGGCAAACGCTGTCAAACTAGATGGCATGTTCAACTCCACTTTATAGTTTGCAAAGTCACTATAAAATTCGCCCTGAGCATAATAAGAAATTGGGTGCCAGCCCTTTTGATCATAGACCGCCACTTTGGGATACCAATATGTCATGTGCAAATCTCCTTCATCAAAGCCCGTTCTAGAAAACAACTTCGGAATTTTAGCCTTAAAGCTTACCTCTATTTCAATTTCAGATCCGGGCTGAAGAGGCTTAGATAAGTATATTTTAGCAATGTCGATTTGATTTTCTAAATATTCCCATTCGGCCTCCGAGCCGCCTATCCGAAAAGAAACTTCTTGATATCCTCCTCGCTCTTCTTCATCGGCAAAATAGAATGATGTATTACCCAACTTCAACATATTCTCTGCAAAGGGAGTCTTATTAGATGAAAAAGCATTGGTCCAAAGGTGGATATATATTTCCTCAAGCGCCACATCACTATTGTTTTGATATAGTATCAATTCTTCCCCTGAAAGGATTCTCAAGCTGGAATCGATACTCGCATTGATATCATATTGTACTCCTTGTTGGAAATAGTTTTGCTGAGCGCAGACCCCTTTATTTAAAAAAAATGAAATCACAAGGGTCGAAAAGATGTATCCAATTTTTCTCATATTTACAAAAATGATGATAAGTATGATATTCCACAAATCTATAAGCGACAGTTGTCTTTATTTTCTTTGGTTTACTCTTTTATTATTTGGCTGTAGCCGAAAGGATATCCCAAAAAAGGAGCGTATTCTAATCGACAAAATGGAATCCAAAGAAAGCTCAGTGGTATTTCCAAATGATTGGCTGGGATACTGGGAGGGTGAAGTTGAAATTCACGATGTGAATGGTATAACTCAAAAACTACCTATCGCGCTTGATCATCAAAAAACAGACACTCTCGGCACTTATTTATGGGCGATCATATACGGCGAAGATACCATTGCAGGAAGACGGCAATACTATCTTAAAGAAGTACCTGATGAAAAAGGGCACTATATTGTCGATGAGAAGAATACCATCCTGCTAGATCATTATTATATCAATGGACATCTCTTTAGTCAATTTGAAGTTAAGGGTACACACATTACGTCTATGATGTACAAAGAAGGAGATCAAATGCACTTTGACATTATTTCTAGTAAATTTAATCCGATCAGAACTACCCATGATACGATCTATAATGGTGAGGAGATACCTGAGGTAAAAGGATTTCAAACGGTGAGATTGCAGACCGCCGTTTTAAGCAAAAAAAATACCTTGTCGAAATGACGATTCGACAAGGCAACGAAATTACAGACACCCTATGACTGATGTTTCAAATATAATCAATTCGAAACGTAGTTGCCAAAAGTTTTTCTCTTTTCTTTTCAAAAGATAAACTAATACATTTTTGACCTGATCTTAAATTTGGAAACGTATATTGCGCTTGTGAACATATGTTAATAGATCTATTATTTTCGTAATAATCCCCGTAGTATGATAGAAAAAGAAGTAATTGAAGGACTTTCATTGCACTTACGAGAAATTGCCTTTCAGGCTGGAAAAGTAATATTAGAAGTTTATAATTCACCGAATTTTGAAATTCAGTCAAAAGATGATGATTCTCCACTCACTATTGCCGATCAAAAAGCAAATGAAATTATAGTTAAAGGATTGGAATCTTTAGATATCCAATTTCCTATTATTTCTGAAGAAAATAAAGAAGTAGCTTACGAAACACGAAAAGATTATGAGGCTTACTGGCTCGTAGATCCATTAGATGGAACAAAAGAATTTATAAAAAGAAATGATGAATTTACGGTCAATATAGCCCTAATACAGAATGGAAAACCAATCTTAGGCGTTGTTTATGCTCCTGTCTTAGATGAAATGTATTGGGGAATTAAAGATGGAGGAGCATTCCTAAAAAAAGAAAACAAAATAAGCTCTTTGTCAGCCAGCAAGTTTAAAAAGACAGATGAAGGCTTAAAAATTGTTTGTTCTCGTTCTCATTTGAACGAGAGAACTGCTGCATTTATCGCCGCGTACGGAAGACCAGAAAAGGTAGCAAAAGGAAGTTCTCTAAAATTTTTAATCATGGCTCGTGGTGATGCTCATATTTATCCTAGACTTGCTCCAACCATGGAATGGGATACCGGTGCTGCTCAAATAATCCTTGAAGAAGCAGGAGGTCATGTTTTAAGTGTTGAGGATAACATGCCCTTGAAATATAATAAAAAGTCACTGGTAAATTCGCATTTTGTCGCTTATGGAAACCTGCAATCATAAGTCGTGAAAGGAATCAGTGGGGTCATTATTACATTCAATGAATCGCACAATATCACTGAATGCATCGAATCTTTAGCTCCTGTTGTTGATGAAATAATTGTTGTCGATTCTTTTTCTACTGATAATACGGTTCAAATCGCTCGATCTCTTGGTGCAACAGTTTATCAAAATAAATTTGTGGGCCATATTGAACAAAAAAACTGGGCCCTAGAAAAAACCAATTTTAATTTTGTCCTATCCTTGGATGCGGACGAACGATTAAGTAATGAGCTCCGTAAATCGATTTCACATGCTGCCAAAACACTTGAAAGCGATGCGTATAACTTTAATCGCTTAAACAATTATTGTGGGGTTTGGATAAAACATGGGGGATGGTATCCAGACAAAAAAATAAGATTATGGAACAAAAAAAAGGGGAAATGGAATGGAGAAAATCCACATGACTACGTTGTTATGCACGAAAAAGCGGTTACAAAATGGTTATCTGGAGATATTCTGCATTATTCCTTCAGAACTGAAGACGAACATCTCAAACAAATAGAATATTTTACCAACATTGCCGCCAAAGAATTACATACAAAAAATATCTCAGCAAGTCCCATACGCCCTTACTTTGCTGGACTTTTCAAGTTTATTCGCGATTATTTTTTGCGTCTAGGATTTTTAGATGGAAAAGCAGGCTATAAAATCGCTAAAAATTCCGCTTATGCTTCGTATCTTAAGTACAAGAAATTAAGAAAACAGCGATAAAAGGGAATGATCAAGGTCTTACATCTCAGTTCTGCTAGCTCGTGGCGGGGTGGCGAACAACAAATTGCCTATTTGGTGACCGAACTGAATAGTATGGGCTTAGAAAATTTTGTTTTCTGTCCAATTGAAAGTCCTCTATCCAAATGGTGCGAAAAAGAAAATATAAACCATAGAACATATCGCAGAGGAAGCTCCGTCAGTTTCCCTACCTCAAGACAACTAAAAAGAACAGTATCAGACTTAAAAATCGATCTTGTCCATATCCATGATTCTCACTCTCATAATTACGCCTGGTTGGCCAGTTCGATTTTCGGTAACAAAGTTCCACTTGTATTAAGTCGAAGAGTTGACTTTCCGATAAGTTATAGTTCTACTAGAAAGTATAATTTTAAGGATATTAAGAAGATTATTTGTGTCTCCGATTATGTAAAAAACATTGTTTCAAATCGCATTAGAGACAAATCTAAATTGATCACGATTCATGATGGTATCGAATTATTCAATCCTACCAACAGTGATTTTCTCCGTAAGAAATTTAATATATCCAAAAACACTTTACTAGTAGGAAATGTTGCAGCGATAGCAGATCACAAAGACTATTTCACCTTTGTAGATACTGCTGCCATCGTGCTAAAAGAAGCATTATTGGATATTAAATTTATCATGATTGGAGAAGATGGAGGAGATTTGGAAGCGATAAGAAAGTACATTTCCGAAAAAAATCTTCAGGATCATATTATAGAGGCTGGATTTATACCAAATGCAAAACTCTATATAAACGAATTGGACTTATTTCTATTTACAAGTAAAACGGAAGGATTGGGTTCAAGTTTATTAGATGCATTTCAATCTGGTGTTCCTGTTGTTTCTACCAATGCTGGCGGAATTCCAGAAATTGTCAAACATGAAAAAACTGGTTTACTTTCCGAAACTCATGACGCACGCCAATTGGCCAATCATATCTTAAGATTACTTCAAGATAGTATGATGAAAGACACCATTGTTTCTAACGCCAAAGAATTTGTCAAAAGTTTGAGCAAAAATGAAATGGCGAACAAAACCGCCGACACCTATCATAAATTATTGAAAGAAAAGTAATAATATATTATTATATTTGTTAATGTATAAATTGCTTCTTGTGAAAAAATACTTCTTTCTTCTTGGAATATTAATTTTGGTCAGCTGTGGTGGTACTAAAAATCGACTTTCTGATCAAAATAATGCCTTCAAGTTTAAGTTTGAAAAAGATGATCTTCTATCTAAAGTACTAGATAAGGCTGCTGCTCAGAACAAATTGGTTTTTGTAGATGTCTATACGGATTGGTGCCTGCCTTGCAAATTGATGGATGAAGATGTTTTTACCCATCAAGAAACTGCCGACTTCATGAACGAGCACTTTGTAAATTACAAAATTGATGCGGAGAAAAATGAAGGTCCAGATATTCAAATCATCTATAATATTCAAGCTTATCCAACTTTACTCTTTTTAGATAGCAAAGGAAAAGTTATACTGGAGAAAATGGGTGTCGCTTATCATACTGAACTCATAGAACTTGCCAATCAAGCTTTGACTAATGCTGATCAGGGTCTATAGGATTAAAATACCTTTGCAATTTCGAAGCCACCGATTTACCAACTACGGACTCAATACTTTCTTGATCAGCTCTTTTCACTCCAGCTACTGATTTAAAATGTGTCAATAATTTTTCAGCAGTCTTCTCTCCTATTCCGTCAATCTCTGTCAAGCGGGTACCTAAGGCATTTTTAGATCGCAAATTTCTATGCAATTGGAGTGCAAAACGATGGGCCTCATTTCTTGCCTGTTGGATCAACTTCAAGGACTCTGATTTCTTATTGATATAAAGTGGAACCGAATCTCCTGGGAAAAATATCTCTTCCAATTTCTTGGCAATTCCGACAACAACAACTTGATCTAGAATACCCAATTTGTTTAGACTTTTAACCGCAGAGCTCAACTGTCCTTTCCCTCCATCGATGACAATTAGCTGAGGTAAGTTCTGATCTTCATCCAGTAATCTTTTATATCGTCTATACACGACCTCCTCCATGGAAGCAAAATCATCTGGACCTTCCACCGTTTTAATTTTAAAATGTCGATAATCCTTTTTAGATGGTTTGGCATTTTTGAACACTACACAACTGGCCGTAGGATTGGTACCTTGAATATTCGAATTATCAAAACATTCGATATGCAATGGCATTTTTTCCATTTGAAAATCTTCTTGTAGCGTTCTTAAAATACGCTCTACAGAAGTTTGTTTGTTGGCTTTAGTTACATCTTGCTTTCTTTTTTGCAATAAAAAATAACGCATATTTTTTTCGGCCAAATCAAGCAACTTTTTCTTGTCCCCAATCTGAGGTATCGTAATATTTACATCAGTATCTATGTATTGAATTTCAAAAGGAACGATAATCTCAGGTGCAATAGAATTAAATTTTTCTCTTAGCATTTGAATTCCAAAAACCAATAGCTCTTTGGGATCCTCGTTGAGGTTTTTCTTTAGTTCGATCGTATCGGTATTCATTAATGCTCCATTAACTACTTTTAAGTAATTAACAAAGGCCCCTTTTTCTTCATCTTGAAAAAAGAAAATGTCTAAGTCATTTTGACTATTTAAAAAGACGGTGCTCTTGGATTGATAATCTTCAAATACAACCAGTTTTTCTTTAAACTGTTGTGCTTCTTCGAACTGCATTTTACTGGCACTTCGGAGCATTTCATCATGGATAAATTGCTTTACTTGTTTGAAATTACCTTTTAGGATATTTCGTATTTGTTCGATTTTAGCATCATAATCTGCTTGGGACTCCAATCCCGTGCAAGGGCCTTTACAATTTTTAATATGGTACTCTAGGCACAATTTAAATTTGCCCTTCTTAATATTCTGCTCTGAAAGATTAAAATTGCAGGTTCGTAATGTAAAGATGTTTTTGATCAAATCAAGAATGATACGAGAGCGATATTTCGAGGTATAAGGACCAAAATATGTGGATCCATCCTTGTACACCCGACGCGTAAAAAACACTCTAGGAAATCGTTCTTTTTTAATGCAGATATAAGAATAGGTTTTACCATCTTTCAACATTACATTGTAACGAGGTTGAAATTTTTTAATCAAGGTACATTCAAGTAACAAAGCATCTTGTTCTGTTTCGACGACGGTATATTCGATCCGCTTGGCCATCTTTACCATGACTCGCGTTTTGCGAATCATATTTTTTTGAGACCCAAAATAGGAGGCGATACGGTTGCGTAGACTCTTGGCTTTGCCTACATATATGATGACATCATTGGCGTCGATGTAACGATAGACACCTGGTTCTTTGGGTATACTTTTCGATATTTCTTTATAATCTTCAGTAGTCATTGATGACTTGAAGGTAACAAAGTTTCTAGGAATCTAGACTGATAATTTTGATCTCTACCCGCTGGTTTTTCTTTCGTCCGGCGATAGTTTTATTGGTCGCAATAGGGTTTCTCTTTCCATATCCTTTGTATTGCAATCGCGAAGAAGGTATTCCTTTACGGATTAGGTACTTGGCGACATTTTTAGCGCGTTCTCCAGATATTCGATCACAATAATCGTGTTTTGGCCGACCATTAGTATGTCCACCTACCTCAATAACAATGTCCTCATTAGCTTTTAAGAAATTGTATATTTCTTCTAGTACTTCATAGGATTCTGGCTCGACATTAGTCGAATCTGCTTTAAAATATAGCTTATCAATTCGGATAGTTTGACCCTTTTTTAAATTTTTGCGATCCAATTCTGCCAAGATTTTCTTCTTAGGCTTTTCTGCTTTTTCGACTTTCGTCGAATTTTCAACTACTTCTTCCTTTTTGGGTTTTTTCTTTTTTCTCTTATGAGCTGGTAAGTTTTTCTCCGGTTCGGGAACATCAACTAACGCCAATGATTCTTCTCCTGGGCATGGAATCTGAATAATATCCGACATATTATCAACCAACAAATTACCGTTATACGCCATGAGGGTTGGAGTCTTATAAAAAGCTTCAAAGGTGATGTACCGTACATTCTGTTGGGGCGTAAACTCAAATTCGTATCGCTTCCACTCTGTATTCTTAACCTCTTCTGATTCTGCCAAGCTGATGGCTGGATAACAAATACCCGATCCACCATAAATTCTAAGAACAATTGGTTTGGTGTAAAATTTAAATTTCTTGTCATCCAATCTATCTTCTGGATCTGGATTAGGGCTAACATAATTTTCTGATCGACATAAATCTACACTAAATCGATAACACTTTCCTGCCTCCAACACTCCTTGCAATCGCTGCGAAATGGATTCTTGCGTATCATCATCTCTTGCGACCATCCCAAGGTAAGTCCTTCCTTCACTTGGTTCTTTGTTGACTTTAAAATAATTATTAGGATGGATGTCTGGAGGGGTTTGATCTGGAAAATTAAAAACTCCACAGTCATACCACGGTATAGGCAATGTCGTCCTTCTAAAACCATCTAGACTTCCTAATCGAGGAACATCCTCAAAAGAGGGATTATCAATCCGTATTGTATCTTGCGCTTTTACATTCGCGCTAAGCGCCCCAAAAAAGAAAATAAATAAATACGTAAAGATCCTCATGTTGTCAATGTTAACATAGTATATACACTACTTTATAACGAAAAGTTGTTTAAATATTGCCTTTATCAAATCATTAACAAATAAGTTTCGATCGACAATTCTTTTCTTTCGACAAACCACAAATGACAAAGTCTAAGAAAAAGCATTGATCCCTGTCACATCCATTCCTGTGATCAGTAGGTGGATATCGTGAGTTCCTTCGTAGGTCAAGACCGTTTCAAGATTCATCATATGACGCATAATTGGGTATTCATTTGTGATGCCCATCCCACCATGAATTTGACGTGCTTCTCTTGCAATTTCCAATGCCATATGTACATTATTTCTTTTGGCCATAGAAATCTGCGCTGGAGTTGCTTCCCCCTTGTTTGCCAATGACCCTAATCTCCAAGCTAATAATTGAGCTTTGGTTATTTCGGTAATCATTTCTGCCAATTTCTTTTGTGTCAACTGGAAGCCACCAATCGGACGTCCAAACTGGACCCTTTCTTTCGAATATCTTAGGGCTGAATCATAACAATCCAATGCCGCACCTATCGCTCCCCATGCAATACCATATCTCGCTTTTGACAAACAACTCAATGGTCCTTTTAATCCTCGAATATCAGGGAAAACATTTTCTTTAGGAACTCTTACATTGTCAAACACCAACTCACCCGTAATTGATGCTCTTAACGACCACTTCCCGTGAATTTCTGGTGCACTAAAACCTTCCCAGCTACTTTCAACAACCATACCACGCACAACTCCTTCTTCATCTTTAGCCCAAACGACAGCTATATCTGCCAACGGAGAATTAGTAATCCACATCTTTGCTCCATTTAGAATATAGGCATCACCGTCATCTTTGATGTTTGTGATCATCCCCGCCGGATTTGATCCATGATCAGGCTCTGTTAATCCAAAACAACCGATGTATTCACCAGAACCCAATTTGGGTAAGTATTTCATTTTTTGCTCTTCGGATGCATATCTATATATAGGATACATGACCAGCGAACCTTGAACGGATGCCATCGAGCGCAATCCAGAATCTCCTCTTTCCAATTCTTGCATAATCACGCCATACGCGATCTCATCCATTCCGCCACCCCCATATTGCTCAGGCAAACTCGGTCCAAAGGCACCAATTTCTGCCAGTCCTTTAAACAAATGCTTTGGACATTCTGCTTTTTCAGAATATTCTTCAATAATCGGAGACACTTCCTTTTTTACCCAATCACGCACGGCATCTCTTGCCAACTTGTGATCATCTGAAAGCAGTTCATCAACTCCATAATAATCGTGGTGTTCGTATTTATCTGTATGACTCATTCTATCTAAAAATTGGGTTTTTTAATATTTGCACAAAAGTAAGGATTATCATTATAGAATTGGATAGAAAGCATGGTTTTATGAAGGTGATATATTCCTTAATTTAGCGCTTTCGCGAATAAATGAAATTAGTAGAATCTATGAAAACGACTATCAGCCTAAACCGAATGGAATTTTACAGTTATCATGGTTATTATCCAGAAGAACGAAAAATGGGAAACTCCTTCCTACTTGATGTTCATTTGAATATAAAATCATTTGATGAAGCCGATGATACCATTAGCGATACCATAAACTATGAAGATGTGTACCAAATTTGCGCAAGAGAAATGGCCAATACACAGAAGTTATTAGAAACCGTGGTATTCCATATGATAGAATCATTTAAATCTTCATTTTCAAACTTAGAATCAGGTGAAGTGACCATTCAAAAAATTCAACCTCAGTTGGGTGGAAAACTTCATAGTTCTCAAATAAAAATGAGTTTTTAATTAAAATCTTCTTAAAGTCTTTGTTCTAAGATTCATTTTTAACAAATAGTCGTTCTACTTTTATAGAAGCGAATAAAATAAACACAAATGAAAAAAATACTCTTATTCTTGATTCCTCTTTTTATGATTTCTTGTGATCCTGCAGATTTTCAACGAGCAGTAGATAGCATAAATAATAGTGGCATGCTCAGTAATGCAGATATTTCAAACGGTCTCAAAGAAGCATTAAATGTGGGCGTAGACAGCAGCGTTGCTTACCTTTCCAAACCAGACGGATATTATAAATCAGCCTATAAAATACTTTTACCAGAACAAGCAGGTAAAGTAATTGATAAATTAAAGTTCATACCGGGCTTTACAAACTTAGAAGAAGAGTTAATCAAGCGAGTTAATCAAGGCGCCGAAGATGCTGCAAAAAAAGCGGGTCCTATCTTCTTTGATGCCATCAAAAAAATGAGCTTCAATGATGCGATGAACATTTTGATGGGTCCTAAAGATGCGGCTACCAACTACCTTCATAATAATACTTACAATTCACTTTATAGCGCATTTCGACCTGTCATTGTGAATTCTCTACAAAAAGTAAAAGCACAAGAATTATGGTCAAGTGCGATTAACAAGTACAACAGTATTCCATTTATTGAAAAGATCAACCCTGATTTGGGTGGTCATGTTTCGGACAAAGCGCTAGTGGGATTATTTAGTTTGGTTGAGAAAAAAGAACTAGGTATCCGTAGTGATATTGGGCAACGCTCTAGCAGTCTATTAAAAAGGGTTTTTGCAAAACAAGATTAAGATTTGAGTATTTGGCTATAGCCCAATGTTTAAATTAATGGTATTTATGTTTATCAATGAGATTGTCCTACCGGACTGGTCTTCATTTTTTTCATGATAAGAACGACTGTTGCTGAGCAAAATGGACAGCGTCAATTTAAGGAGTGAACCGAAAGCATACATTTCGGAAGGGTTAGCGTTTTTTCAATTACAAAAGAAATATTTATTCACAAGGGTATTGTCCTGGTGGACGGGCATTGATTTTTTCCTTGATGAAAAAACAAAAGCAAAATCCTGAAAATCATGGTCCTACCTGCGAATATTATATGCTTTATTAATTACTCTATCTCCCCCATCCCTCGGGTGATCCGCTGTACAATCTTAAACTCACTCAAAAAGACCTTAGCAACAACCCGTAAAACCGTATACGCCGGTATAGCTAGGACCATTCCTGGAATACCACCAAGTTTTGCACCCATCAAGACAATGATAAAAATCTCCAATGGATGTGCTTTGACACTCTTTCCAAAAATAAAAGGCTGCAATAAAAAATTATCTACCATCTGCATAATCATGAATACGATTAAAACCTTGGACATCAAGGGCAAAAGTTCGGAATAAAAAGACAATTCCAAGTTTGACGAAAGCGTAATAATGATAGCAAAAGAAGCTCCAAGCAAAGGACCGATATATGGAATGACATTCATCAAACCAGCAAAAAATCCGATCAATAAGGCATTTTTAATTCCTAAAAAGGACAAAGGAATTGAAACAATAATAGTAATGAATGTGATTTGAGTCAACACTCCAATAAAGTAACGCACCAACATTTTACTCGATTGATCAAGAGCAGTAATTGTTTGTTGATCATATCCATTCGGCACTAAAGCCGAAATCATATTAGCGAATAATCCTTGCTCACGTAGGAAGAAAAAAGAAATAAACATGACGGACATTAATCCAATAATGAAGTTTCCAAAGAAGCCAACAATGGATCCAAAAATTCTCGGGATCAAAGAAGGATTTAAAAACGAATAAATATTTTTTCTCACATTATCAAAGAAACTGTCCGACACAATCTCCTCTTCCTTTTCAGGTTTAATATCATCCTTACTCTCAATATTAATGAGCAATGCAACATTCGTATTGGTTCGTGTCAAAGTATCTCCCATAGAATTTAATAGTGAATCAAGTGGAACAATCTGAGTAATTACTTGATCTTTAGGTTCTGGAGTCTCAATAGCTATTTCTTGAACTGTCGTATCAATCACTTCGGATTCCATCAATCCATTTTCTTTGAGCCAGTTTTCCCAATCTTCAATTGGTTCTTCCAAACTGTTGATCACTGCATTATAATCAACGGTCGATAAATTTCTTGCTTGCTGCACTAATGGAGGGATAAATACCCAAATCAAGCTCATTAAAATTAAAAGAAATCCAGCTAGTGTCAAACCCGCTGCCAAATTCTTACCCATAAATCTTCGAAGAAATTTAACGACAGGAGCTCCGACCATAGAAAGCACCCAACCGACAATAACATAGCTTACGATATCCGAGAAATAATAGAATATCGCCCCTAGAATAATCAAAGGAATAAGCCCAAGTAAGTATCGAGATTGAAACTTCATATCTAAAAATAAGTACAATTATCTTGCCTTATCTGAAGTTTTCTTCAAAAAGCTAATATTTCTCTTCAAACCTTCAAATTTTGTACGTTTAACAGGTGTTCCGTGAAATAAAAGATCAAAGGCATCTTCATTTAAATCATACCATTCTTCCCGAGACATATCCATTAAATCCTTGTTAGGTAAAAAATCAGGTTCATCATGTGGTTCCGAAAAACGATTCCAAGGGCAAACCTCTTGACAAATATCACATCCGAACATCCAGTTTTTCATTTTGCCTTCGAATGCTGAAGGTATTTTTTCTTTCAGTTCAATCGTCGCATAAGAAATACATTTTTGGGCATCTAGAATATATCCACTTTCAGCAATGGCATCTGTAGGACAAGCATCAATACATTTAGTGCAAGTGCCACAATGATCGCTGGTTGGTGCATCGTATTCAAACTCCAAATCAACGATCATTTCTGCTAAGAAGAAAAAGGAGCCTTTATTTTTATTTAGAAGCAACGTGTTTTTACCAATCCATCCTAGACCTGAACGCTTTGCCCAATCTCGTTCTAATACAGGCGCTGAATCCACAAAATATCTTCCTTCGATCTGACCTATCTTCTCCGTCATTTTTTGAAACAGTTGTTTTAGTTTTTTCTTCACGACTTTGTGGTAATCACGCCCATAGGCATACATTGCGATTTTAGGAGCGTCCGGGTCCTGTTGTCCCTCTGGATTATAATAGTTATAGATAAAAGAAATGACTGTTTTAGCATTGGGTACTAATTTGGTGGGATCGACTCGGAGGTCGAAATGATTTTCCATATATGCCATTTGTCCTTGATGTCCTTGATTTAACCACTGTTCTAATCGCTGAGCTTCTTCATTCATAAATTCCGCTTTCGCGAAAGCGACATCAGCAAAACCCAGTACTTTTGCTTCTTGACGAACAAACCGTTTCAAATCAAGCGCATTCATTAATCATCTTCTTCGATGATTTGCAATTTGGCATATTGAAGCATTATTCTTTTATCAGGATTATCTCTGATATCAGAAAAATGAATGGTCGCTACTCGTCGTGCATCTACGCTTTTGACTTTACCCAAGCCAAATTTTAGATGCATCACAGTCATCCCTTCTTTGATACTCGCTGCCGGGCTTTGTTTGAAATCCTTGGGATCCATTTGCAGGGCTTGATTCACTTTAGAGGGTTCGAGCCGTTTGAAATTTCCTAAAATCTTAGGTTGACCAAATCCTCCTCCACTCGGTTTGGAGCTCATTCCCGATCCGCTGTTTCGAAGTATCGTAATATTATCAATATTTTCCTCCGATATTTCTTCCAAAAATCGACTAGGATCATTAAAGCGCATCTGACCAAATTGATACCTGCTATTGGCGTATGATAGAGTCAAGTACATTTCTGCTCTTGTTAAGGCGACGTAGAACAAGCGTCGTTCTTCTTCAATTTGATGCGGGCTCGACAAGGACATGAAGGAAGGAAATAAATTTTCTTCCAAACCGACAACAAACACTGATTTAAACTCCAATCCTTTGGCGGCATGTGTTGACATTAAGGTCACAACGTCGGTATTATCACTTTCCTTATCTTGGTCAGTCATTAAGGTAATCGTTTGTAAAAAACGAGACAAACTTTTATCCATCACTTCCTCATCGTCTTCCAGTTCGTCATTCTCTACAAACTCTTTGATGCTATCTAAGAGTGCGTTTACATTTTCCAATCGTCCTATTCCTTCGGCGCTCGTATCTGATTTGAGCAATCCAGTAATGCCTGTTTTTTGTGCTATATAGATGGCTACATCATAAGCGTTTGTCTGTGCCGCTTTGTTGGTAAATGATTTCATCATTGCAACAAAATCTCCAATGATCTTTTTGGGTCGAGCTTTTAATTCGATTTGCAAAACGACTTCCATCAGGCTCATCTCATTCTCTTCAGCAATCTGTATCAATTTTGAAACGGTAGTATTTCCGAGTCCACGTTTTGGATAATTGATAATTCTCTTGAACGCCTCATCATCTTTTGGATTAGCCGTAAGGCGAATATATGCCAAGAGATCTTTAACTTCTTTACGTTGATAAAAAGAAAGGCCGCCGTAAATTCTGTAGGCAATATTAAAACGACGAAGATGCTCTTCAAAAACTCGTGATTGAGCATTAGTACGATAAAGAATTGCTATATCTTGGTTGCGAAGATTAAAACGATTTTTTTGTTCGATTATCGTATCTGCAACGCGTCTACCCTCTTCATTATCCGACATAGTTTTAATAATCTTAATCTTTTGCCCTTCTTGTTTGTCTGTCCAAATCTTCTTATCAATTTGTTTCTTGTTATAATTTATCACTTCGTTCGCTGCATTAACGATATAAGAAGTTGATCGATAATTTTGCTCCAATTTGAAAGTATTGACATTTGAAAAATCATTTTCAAACTGAAGAATATTTTCTATTGTGGCACCTCGAAATGAATAAATACTTTGTGCATCATCTCCGACAATACAAATGTTATTGTCGCTCCCTTCATAGCTTACAAATTGTTTTAAAATTTCGTACTGAAGAAAATTGGTATCTTGAAACTCATCCACCAACAAATATTGAAATTGAGCTTGGTATTTTTGTTTAACATTATCAGGATTCTGATATAATAAACGAAA
Organism: Saprospiraceae bacterium; assembly: GCA_020629615.1. Lineage (GTDB taxonomy): Bacteria > Bacteroidota > Bacteroidia > Chitinophagales > Saprospiraceae > JAHDCZ01. The sequence goes on along the minus strand of JAHDCZ010000002.1, from coordinate 9,493 downwards.
CATTTGCAGCAACAGATCATCAAAATCCATGGCTCCAGCCCTCATACATTTAGCGACGTATTTATCATAAATCAAGTGAGTCATTGGACGACGATTCATTTTATCGTAGTTCATTAAATCCTCATTCTTGACGTAGTTTTTGGGAGTAATGAGGTTGCTTTTGGCAGAGGAAATTCTGGATAAAATCGCCGAAGGATTATAAACTTTAGGATCTAAGCTCATCGTTTTAACGATCTCCTTGATTACGCTTTTGGAATCATCAGTATCATAGATCGTAAAATCATTGGGATAATCAATTCTATGTGCTTCTACCCGTAAAATCCTTGCAAAAATCGAGTGAAATGTTCCAGCCCATACTTTGTTGGCCTTACTACCCACTACTTTTTCAATTCGGCTTTTCATTTCTTTAGCTGCCTTATTGGTAAAAGTCAAGGTCAATATATTCCACGGAGCTACACCAGAATTAATTAAGTGAGCGATCCGATAAGTTAATACTCTAGTCTTTCCAGATCCGGGTCCAGCAATAACCATAACTGGGCCTTCTAGACATGTGACCGCCTGTCTTTGAACATCGTTTAATTCATCGAGATAAGAAAATGAAACTTCTTGCATTGTACGTTTTGAATGGCTCGCAAAATAGAACAAAAATTAGACTTCAATTAAAAATCTAATTCTATATTTCAAATCCAACATTCCAATCTTCGACACTATTGTTATTTGAGTAGGGTTAGGTCTCCTGTCAATAGCTGAATAGTTTCATTAGGCCGTAAAACTTTAATTAAAAATACATAGACTCCAGGATCAAGACTATTGTTTTTGAATTTTCCATTCCAACCTTGAGATATATCATTGAAGGAAAAGTTTTCATTCTGAAATATGCGATTTCCCCAGCGATCAAAAATACTCATTTCTAAAATGGTGTTAGAAATTCCGGCTTCTGTCATTGGAAAGAAAACATCATTCTTTCCATCACCGTTGGGAGAAATAATGTTAGGAAGGTAAATATTTAAATCTTCGAGTGGATCCACTGCAATGAATATAGTCTCCGAAATAATACAGCCAAATTGATCAATGACTGTAAATGTATATTCCGTAGAAACTGAAGGGTTTGCTTCAAATTCAAGACAATTTGAACATAGTTCATTCTGTCCTTCATTCCAAGCGGTAAAACTGGGATTAGTCACATTCGAATTTGCCATTAGGCTAACAGATTCCCCTTCTGTAATGGAAGAAATATCACTTGATAACTCGATGGTAATTTCATCATTTTCAAGTACTTCAAACATTCCTGATATCGTGCAACCTAAATCATCCTCGACGGTTACCTCATAAATTCCTGACGCAAGGTTAGATGGATTCTCTCCTTCGAGATTACTGGGATTCCAAGAAAAATTTGTTTCACCATTTGCTCCAGAAACGTTTAAACTTATACTCCCAAAATCACCAAAACAATCAATATTTTCAACATTTGGATTAAACATTAATGTACAATCATTACTACAAACATCAGGTGCATTTACAATCAATACAAATTCACAGTTAGGGTCATCTATGTCAGTAAAAACAATATCTACATTTCCATCACTAATCAAATATGGTCCAAAAGTATAGATTGTATTATAATTCCCTGTCGATATCGTTGCATCATTTGATATCCACGAAGCACCCGAGTTTGCACCGATCAATTCCAATTGAAAAGTAAAGGTATCATCTGAAGAATCTAGAGGCGTGCCCTCATCATCGCATAAGATATTGTCTAGATTCCCTTCAATCTCACAATATTCCTCTAAAGACCTAGTACATAATCCAAACAATGAACCTGCCGATCCACCATCTCCTGAAATAGTCAGGCTTGTAAAATCATTGGGGCTAGAAACAATGATCTGACCGCCATCGTCGACGCAATCATCACAGGTTACTAATGAATTTGTTATAATCAAACAACCACAATCCAAAAACAATTCTGCTGGCATGCCGTCTACTGAAAAGCTAAACTCCTCTCCAGTATTAAATTGAAATATTTCGGATACAGCAGCTATTAGGACAACAATATCGTTTACTGGTTCACTAAATAAAAAAGTAAACTCGAATGGCCCCGCATTGCCAAGGTAAATAGAATTCCCTGGCAATTCTACGGAAGCATTACAACTATTGACATAAGGGTTTATAAAATAAGTTACACTTCCCGTCCATGAAGAATCTATAGTTATTCCGTTAACTGTAGTCGGAAAAGTAGAGATAAACGTATCACAATCCGAACCACATTGGGAATAACCCTTATCTGGAGTTGATAATAAGCTAATAAATATTATAGAAAAAAATAATCGCTTCAAACGTTTCAATTTTTAAGTGGCAGTCCTTTATTAGTAAAGACCGTCTATCCCATCAAAACGTTGCGCAAACCCTCTAATAATTTTTAGAGTGCTACGATCAGAAGTATAAATGCTGTACCACCCTTGTGGCTCATGAGGTGGATCACCGCAGTAATCATCATCCAATTTCCAGAACGCACCATCTTGTCTTGGATTACCTCGTCCTCCCCATGCCCAAAAATTGATACCACAGAATGGAACTTTACGTTTACAATATCTAACAAATAACTCAAGAATTTCGGTAAAATATTGATCGCGAAAAAAAGTACTACTCGTTTTTGAATAGGAAGCATAATCTCGTGCCAAGCCAAACTCTTCCAGCACCATAGGTTTATTCAGCTTAATGGCTGCAGCCAAATGAGTATGAATATAATCTTTGGTTTTATTGATTGCATTTTGAAAACTGGCGGTATCTCTCGGATCATACCAATTCCAATTTTGAGGCCAAGCATGGATGGTGATATAATCAATATTTTCAAATGCATTATCGCGAAAAACATCATTCTTCGTGTACTCTGGATAATTGGACATGCCTTCACTGCCCAAGCAAACCAGATGGTTTTGATCCAAAGACTTTATGAGTGTAGATGTCTTTTTAATCCATTTAAGATAATCCTTTGTTTTCATGGCATAAGGTTCATTGGCCAATTGCCATGCCATTATTGTTGGGTCATTTTTATATTTAATCTTGGAAATTGTATTTTTTCGAGTCACTATAAAATGTACAAAATCGTAATAGAGTTTTAAGGCCTTTTCGTTTTTGTAAAACTTAGAAGTAAACTTCATGAAGTCATCGTACTTGGATTCATCAGTAGGATATGGGATGGGTTTATCTGTCGTCCAGGAATGGTATTGAGCAAAACCACCCGACCATTGCCACGAATTACCCAAACAAAGAACAGCCTTCATCTTTCGTTTGGACATTTCAACGAGAACAAAATCCATAGCTTTCAACAATTCCTCATTGTATTCTCTTGGTTCATTCTGTAATGCTGGTTTCATCCTCCATGGTTCGGTATCGGGACCTTCTGACCCTACCATCAATCTCAAATTAGTGATCCCATTCGCGCCAAGCGTATCCAACTCTGCTAATAATCGTTTTTTATCTCCGCCATAACCAGCTGCCAAGTGGATTGCAGACCAGAAGTTGATGCCGATAAAGCGATAGTCCTTGTTGTTGATTTCAAAATGGTCCTTATTGACGGTGACAAAATCTTTTTGCGCAAAGCTTTCTATGATAAGAACCATAACTAAAAGCGAAGAAATTAAAAATCGTAACACGAAACTCTTTTTGCTCATTAATGAATAACAAATCTCAAACAAATATGATCAAAAACTCATATTAGAAAATAGAAATTTTGACTTACTGGATAAAGATCTTTTCTTAATTAATCTACGAATACTCAAAAGATCGTGACGAATACTCTTTTACCATCTCATCAAGGCTTTTTGTCCTGCATCTTTATATCAACATTCAAAAACAAGAATTATGAAAACATCAAAATATTTCAACTACGCCCTTTACTTCTTTTGCTTGCTTAGCATCATTTCGTAAGCAAATCATTCCTTCACCTATAAAATATAATACCATGAAAAATGTAATGATCATCCTTCTCAGCACACTCATTAGCTTAAGCGCTTATTCAAACAATCCAATCGAAGCACCGAGTAAAAAAGTGGTCGCCAAATCAGGACTCACCCTCAGAATGTTTGCGGGCATGAATTCACCTGCCATCAAAGTGATCCCTTTTGGAGAAAATGTTACCGTACTCGAAAGCCTCGAAGAAAACGCATCGACCGTAGACTGGGTCAAAGGCACTTGGGTGCTCGTCGCTCATGATGGTGACACCGGATATGTCTTTGACGGTTTTCTAAGCAATCTCGATATTCCAGAGTACGAATTTGAACTCAATCAGTTTGAACTAGATTTTATTTATCCTTTAGAGGCTTACGCCGAATACAGATTTGTAAGTTCAGAATTACCTGACACACTCAACAAAAAGGATCGCAAAAAAGTAACCATCAAGTTTGAAGACAATTCCAAGCTCATTAAAACTAGTACAGATGATTACTATAAAGTCGAACTTATTCTATCTGATGCGCGAATCATGGATGCCTATCATTTGCTACAAAATATGATTCCCAATAAAAGAGACCTCAAAAAATTTAATGATAACAGTTTATTTATCACCGATGATAAGGGAGAAGTAGAACGAATAAAAGTTAAACTCAATAATCCAATCAGGATTGATAAAATGCAAAGTGGACAGATTAAAATCGGCATTCTCACATCCGAAAGCGGATGCAAATTGTAGAAAGTGATCTGGGTTAGTACGAGCCGGTCCGAGAGGATCGGCTTATTTATTTCACTTTATTTAAGAGTTCAACTAAAACAGGTTTTTTACGTACTGAAACCGACACGTGACTACCATCATCCATCAACAAATACCCACCTTCATTTTTTATATAGGCTTTGATATGATCCATGTTAACCAAATGAGATTGGTGCGCTCTAAAAAAATTAGCCTCTTCTAGATAAGCGTCAAACTCTTTTAATGTTTTTGTGACCAATAATTTATCACCATCGCTAAAAAAAAACTGCGTGTAATTTCCCATGGATTCACATCGAATGATTTCATTGACTGAACGAACAACTATTTTTTCATTGGTATGTAAAGCAATTTTTTCAGGAGCTTTGCTTGCATTCATATTGTTTCGCAGTAAACTTATTTGGCTGCTTTCGGTGGGAGCTTGTCCTTTGACTTTATTTACTGCTTTGGCCAATAAATCACCATCGATCGGCTTCATCAAATAATCAATCGCTGAAAATTGAAACGCTCGAATGGCATGTAGATCTGAAGCCGTTGTGAATATCACTTTGTATCGATCTGCATCAATCATTTCCAATAGATCAAATCCAGAACCATCATTCATATCAATGTCTAAAAAGATAATTTCGGGATTCACTTGCTTTAGAAGCTTCGCTCCAGAAACGACTCCTTCTGCCTCTCCAAGGATTTCAATTTCGGGACAATGGTCCTCAAGGTCGGCTCTTAGATTGGCTCTTGCCAAAGGCATGTCGTCAATGATTACTGCTTGCATAAATATTTCTTATTAATAAAATCTCTTCTCATTTGTGAAAATACTGAAAGTCTTGATCGGAATAAAATCTCTTTGTTACGCAGTAGGTAAATGAATCGTTACTCTTGTTCCTAAGGACTCATTTTGTGAATTCAACTTGTCTTCAAAAACTACAAAATTTTCTTTTTTATTCTTGAACCCTCTTTGTAATCGCTCCTTGATTAATTCAAGGGCAACGGATTGATGAGATGATTGTTTTTTGGCTGCTGCCGAATGTCTACCTACTCCATTGTCATCCACAATACATTCTACTTTATTTTCCTTGTGTGTAAATACAACTTGAATCATTCCCTTATTTTTCAAAGGACTTACTCCATGAATGATCGCATTTTCTACAAATGCCTGGATTATCATGGGAGGAATGAGTAGCTCGTCGTCTACATTGGATTCGATGTCAAAATCAAACTTATTATCGCGACATAACTGCTCAAGACTCAGGTATTGATTTAGAAATTTAATTTCGTCTTCCATTGTAATCCATTCGGTTCTACTCTGATTTAAAACTGTACGCATCATTTTCGAAAAGGTACCCAATTGTTTTCGAGCATTCTTGTTGTCTCCTAAGGCAATTAAACCCTGTATTGAATTCAGGGCATTGAACAAGAAATGGGGATTCATTTGTAACTGAAGTGTCTTTCTTTCCAATTTTAGTTTTTCATTTTCAAGTTTGAGTTTATCTCTTTGGGCTAGAATAGCGTTATTCGCTCGTCCCATTCTTCGATAAGAATAAAACCAAACACCAAGGATGAGTAAGCCAACCCCAAGAAAAGGAAGCAAGTTAAGCCAAAAGGATTTTTCCGGTTTTACAACACTTATCGAAATGGGATTACAATAATGTTTCCCATCTGCCGAGGCACGTATCTTAAGTTCACTTTTTCCAGAAGCAAGATTGGCCAAAACAATGGTTTGATTAAAATCCGAATCTTTCCAAGCTGAATTTTCATATTTATATTGTAGTTTTAAATCATTCTTCGGATGATAAAATGCGGGATCAATTTTTAAGATGTTCATTGCTTCTGTCAAATGAACTTTTTGTTTTTGTAATTGGACTGGCTGATCATTAGCATCAGAAATTACAAAAGATTGTTGAAGAGCTTTTGGCATTTCATCTTGTAGTGTTGGATCTACATTAAATCTATATAATCCATTGGCCGTAGCCACATGAAGAAATCCCCATTCATCTATTTCAATATCGTTGATCTGAAAACGATACAGGTCCGTTGGCAAATCTATTTTGGTAATTTCACTAGAAGCCAAATGCCATCTAAACATTCCCTTTTCGGAATGAATAATGACGTTGTACATGTCTCCTATTATATTTTTAATGTAATTGCCTATTTCCATTGTAGGATTGAAATATTTTTTAAATCCATCCTCGGTCTGTATGAACAGTCCATTCTCTTCCACTCCTACTAAGCTCAATTCATCACTTGCAAATACAGCATTTATTCGTTGCGGAAGGATTAAAATCTCCGAAGAATCTTGAACGTTAATCAATGCATTTGAAACGACTGTGAATAGTTTGTTTTGGATTAAAACGAGCTGATGATTATCAATATCATTGTATGGTTTTTTGATCGTCACTTTTTGCAGAATATTATCATATTCCCAAACACCATTGTCTGTCGCTAAGAATGTTTTTGATCGAAGACTTTTCAAATCGAAGACTTTTTTAAAACCGCCTTCTCTAGGGGGATGAACGGGAATTAAATCCTGAAAAACCTTCTTATAAAACCCTTTATCCGAAGCGATTAAAAGATCACCACTTGTTAATACCTCAAAAGCGTTAACTCTTGGGATCCGTGGTTCTTCACATAAAAATTTACCCTTGTTGGTCTGACAAACTTGAAATTGAGAAAACACAATTGGGCGTCCAAAATCATCAAGATTAATATGCGAAACATTTCTCCCTTGTAATTCGTGACTGATCTGACTATGAAGATGACCAATTAACAAAGTCAAAAAAGAGAGAATTAAGCTAATCTTCGAAGAAAATGAGGACACAGAGAAACTAATAATTTTTAATTAAAAAGACATTTAAGGAATAAACGAGGATAAAATACGAAAGTGATCCTTTTTAAGCGTTAAATTTGCATGACTAATCACTATGTTATGTTGAATCGTATTATTGTTTGCTTCCTTTTTTTGTTAATGCTGTCCTGCAAAACAGATCCACATCAGGCAATTCAAAGTAATGATATCACGGGTGATACTGACATTGATGCGGTGACGAAAGCAATAAGCAAAAACACTGGAGATGCTTCATTGTATTACGAAAGAGCAAAGCTATTTTATGATCGAAAAAATTACGATCGAGCGATTGAAGATCTAGCGAGCTCAATGAAGATTGATTCAATAAGTGCAATTTCGCATCATTTATTGGCAGATGTATATTTGGATTACTTCCAATCAAGAAAGGCACTTGCCACCATGCTACGAGCGGCCAAATTGCACCCATCGAGAATCCCGACACTACTGAAACTTTGTGAAGTTCAATATATTCTAAAGCAATATGATGAATCAAGAAAAACAGTCAACAATATTTTAAAGCTGGATCGAGAAAATGCCGAAGCCTATTTAATGCTTGGCCTCAATTTCAAAGACGAAGAAGATTTTGTTCGTGCGGTGAACAGTTTTCAAACGGCGGTCGAACTTGATCCTGAGTTGGTTGATGCGTGGATTTTGCTCGGTGATCTATATGCCAATAACGATGCGGAAAGTGCTATCTCTTTTTATGACAATGCCTTAACAGTAGATCCTCAAAGTATCGCGGCTTTGCATTCTAAGGCATTTTATTTGCAGAATAAGGATCGACTTACTGAAGCTATTACAGAATATAACAAGATCAAAATGATCGACAAATCCTATAAAGATGCTTATTTGAATTCTGGAATACTTTATATGGAAATGGATTCTGTAGACCGGGCGTTTGAAGAGTTTAATATCATGGTCGGTGTCGCACCAGATTCTCATCTCGCTTATTATTATCGAGGTCTAGCATCTGCGAGTCTAGGAAAAGTCGAAGAAGCAAAAAACGATTTTAATTCATCACTGAATCTAAAAAGAGGATTTCAAAAGGCACAGGAAGCGCTGGAGCGCTTGCAATAATCAATAGCTCAAAACTTCTATTGATTGTACAAAAACCTGATCTGGACCTGCATTCCAAATCAAACATTCTATTTTATCACCAATCTGAAGATCCTCGGGAATCTTATAGTTGAAACGGATTTCCTCTAATTGGTTTTGCACCGTATAACGCTGAAATCGAACACCGTTCCACTTTGCTTCACGATTTGGCCCTGAAGTACTTAAGACAAATTTTGCCGTTTGATGAGCATGTTGTTGATCACCGACCACTTGAACATTTGCTTTAGCTTCCAGCCATTGTCCCTTTAATTGTGCTAGATTATCTTCATTGACTTGAATGATAATCTGATCGGAATATGGGTACATTTTTCGAACAAGTTTTCCGATGTAAGGGGTATTCGTATCAAGTGATATACTATCCATATAATTGATAATTCCGATGGAGGTCCGCTGGCCTTTATCAATGAAAGGATAGTCCTCGTCAATATCCACAAATTTTCTCAACTCTTTATTTAAGTCTGCTTTCATAAATGACTTCCAATAAAAAGTTTTGGTCATTTCATCTTGTAATAAAATCTTATTTCTGTACTGCCAATCTTGAAACTGGTTGAGAAAAGCACCAAGGCATATTAATACTGGAAAAACTATTTTCCAAATCTTCCGATTCAATGCCCAATCTAATAAAAAAGCAACTGGAAATATTAATACCGCATAACTCTGAATTAGGGCACGCATTCCAAAACTAGAAGCATACCACCAAATCGGCCAACTTAAAACAATCCAAAAATTTAATGCTAGAAATAAGATGATGCTCAAACGCATTTCTTTCCAATGAGTAAACATTCGGGGTAAGCCCAAAAAAGATAAAATCATTAATGGAGTATAGAGCAGCC
>JAHDCZ010000202.1 GCA_020629615.1 Saprospiraceae bacterium | reverse complement strand
CGATTTTGATAAATCGGTGCCTTCGCTATAGAGTGACATTTAGTCACTCCATTCTCTCTTAAAATCGAGAACACTCAGTTAAGCCGCCTTTTTTATACGAAAGCCTTGTAGTGAAAATTGCAAGGCTTTCGCCTTTTGTATTCTTTCCCTACTATAAATAAATCATTCTTAACTGACCTACTCGTAAACCTACCCTCGATTGATATCTAGGCGTCTTCTCTTGAACGTCCACTTAGGTCTTTCATCACTGCTTGAAGCGTTCTGTTGAGACGCTCGGTTTATTTAAAAACCTATTTAGAGAAAACTGTTAGACTTTTGCCATGTGTTTACTGCTCATAGTCCAATATATTATTTAGTCATTTATTGCTTGTCAAAATCATTGTGACATAGTCTTGATTGATTCTCAATACAGTTTGGAAGTCAGCTTTCAAAGTATATTTCTTGAACAATATTGATATATGATTTTAAGAAAGTTAACTGTGAAAGACGGCGATTCTTGTATTTGTTTATATTCGATGATACAATAAGTATCAGATTTTGATCGATATCAATGCTATATTTTAAATTTATTTATTCTAAATGCAGCATTTTTCAGATAAGTACGATTATGTTGTTAAAGGCATAAAATTTTAGATTTAGAAAAACTCACGAAATATGAAAAATGCACTAATATTCACTTTTTGGACTTTGATTTTTATGATCTCTTGTTCAAAAGATATCGATGAAGTAACTAATGTGGTTACAGAAACCGAGCCTCCAATAATTATTTCTGAATATGATCCCGTATCGAAAAATATTCAAGGTACTCTGATCGGAAAAGTTGTTGATTCACATTTTGAACCAGTTCCAGATGCAGAATTTACAATTAATAATCAAAAATATTACACCGATATACACGGATATGTAGTCTTAAAGGATATCGAAATGGATCAATATGGAACATTTTTTACAGTTGAGAAAGATGGATTTTATACGAGTTCTAAAAGATTTTTTCCAAATGAAGCTTCTACCAATTTTGTAACGTTGGAATTAATCGAAAGAATTGAAGCCGGCGTTTTTGATAGTACTGTAGGAGGAACAATTAATGCGGATGAAGTCACAATTACTTTCGCACCTAACTCAATTAGCCTCGAAGGTGGAAACCAATATAACGGAATCGTTTCAGTATCATGTCATTATATTGATCCATCGAATGATGAGGAACTGAATACAATTCCTGGAAATCTTCAAGGAGTAAATCGATTTTTAGAAGAAGTAAGTTTGGCTTCTTTTGGGATGATTGCCGTAGAATTATATGGAGAAAACGGAGAGAAATTAAATTTATCTGAAGGCAATACTGCAGAGATTTCAGTTCCAATACCTAATAGCTTACTTAATACTGCACCAGAAGAGATCCCACTATGGTTTTTTGATGAAGAATTTCATGGACTATGGATTGAAGACGGAGTGGCTGTTAAAGATGGATCTAAATATATAGGAAATGTTTCTCACTTTTCTTTTTGGAATTGTGATGCCCCGTTCCCTTTAGTAACAATTTCTGGTTATATACAAGGTGATGATGGAAGTGTAATATCAAATACTACAATAAAACTTGAAGTTATTGGCTCTGGTTTATGTGGTGTCGGGCAAACTGATCAAAATGGATTCTTCATTGGAAAAGTTCCAGTAAATGAAAATTTAAAATTGAGTTTGGTAAGCAATCAGATATGTTTGAATAGTAATTTAATTATTGGACCATTTGAGACAGATACTTACGATCAAGTATTAACTCTTGATTACGGTGATCATTTCACTTCCAATATACAAGGGTTCGTAGTCGATTGCAATGATATGGCTCTTAGCGAATCAATCGTAGTAATAGAAATAGAAGGTCAAGAAATATTTCATTATTTGAACGGTCAAAATGAATTCAATTTGAGTGTTAATTATTGTAACGAAATGGGTGAAATTGAAATTTATGCAATCGATCCAAATTCTCTTGAGAGAGGAGAATCCGAGATATTTTCTTTGGAGCCATCTATACATGTTGGCGTTCTATACGGTTGCGGAATACCTTTAGAAAACTATTATCGAATTACTTTGGGGGAAGAATCACGATTTTTTCCTGGTCATACAATTCTTCAGATACCTACATCAGGAACCGGGGATCCATTTCATTCATTTGTAGGAAGTGAAAACGGATCCGGTAACTCAGGAACTAATCATTTTTGGATTTGGATTGATTATGAAGAAATTTTTCCTGTAGGTTCATATATAATTGAGCCTGATTCAATTCTTTATTTTGCTTTTAACTTTTTAGATTCTAATGTTCATAATTCGAATTTATCAAATAATTGTAATGATGCGTGTTCTTCAGAAATTACATTGGAAATATTACAATCTGGTGATTTTTTAGAGTACATGATAGGATATTTTGAGGGAACTGAAGATCTAGTTAAGGAAAATGGTGAAATTATCCAGGATGTACCATTTAGAATTGATTTCAAAGCGCTAATTCAGTAATTTTTGAACTCAGAAATCGACATAATATTAGGCTGCAAAGAAGGAAAGGAACGGTTTCAAAGACAATTGGTTTTGAACTATTCTCCTATTCTTTTTACTATTGCCAAAAGGTATTGCATAGATGAGCCCGCAGCAAAGGATGTCCTTCAAGATAGTTTTGTAAAGATTTTAAAATCAATAGTAAATTATCAAGAAGTTGGATCTTTTGTAGGATGGATGAAAAAAATTGTAGTCAATACTGCATTGCAAAGTAGATCAAGAAAACGATACAGCTTCGAAGTATCAGGATTAGAAGGAAGAGAGAACCTTGAAGATAATCCGGAGA
>JAHDCZ010000062.1 GCA_020629615.1 Saprospiraceae bacterium | reverse complement strand
TCAATTTCGATAATTTTGAAACACTATTAACGTTCTAACGTCAATAGAGGAGTAAATGAACAAAAAAAGCTCTTCAATGAGCAAGAAAGAATTTACAACTAATCCGAGGGAGCACTATAGTCCGATAATCCTTGTTCGTCATCATAATAAAAAATTCTAACCTGTGCCGTATCATCAAGATAATTAATTCTACCGATCTCTACCCTATTAATGCTCAGACCTGTCCGCTTTTCTAATTCTGATTTTAATTCGTCTTCTCTAGTAATATCAATGAGTTTTATATTATCGAAGAGAATCGTTTTTCGCGTTTCATGCTTTAATAACCAGACGTATTCAAGAATATAAGTCATAACGAGCATAAAAACATTGATGATCCCCAATTCGATCATGGATATCTGCTTTGAAGCCAAGGAGTTAACTACACTTAATCCAATGACTATAAAGAGATAGGTCATTTCTTTGATTTCAATTTGATTCGTCCGATATCTTATAATACTGAATATCGCGAAGAGGCCAAGACCCATTCCTGTATCGATATCTAATTTTTTTAGCGAAAAGCAGATAAAAAATATGATGAATCCAATAAGGTAATAGGTGAATAAGTAATCCTTTCTTTTAGTGATTTTATAGTAGATGAATCTTACGATCAGGGTAATAAAAACAAAGTTAATGCTTAGACGCACCAACAATTTATACACATCATCATCAAACCAGTTTATGTTCATAAGGCATTAATTTTGTTCAGTCGATTTAGTTTTTTCTTGAATCTATTGTATTTAACATTTTCTATACCGTGCGTTTTGATAATGCCAATACAATACTTACTTACATTGTATCTTTTGATCTGTAAATCCTTCAGCGCTTTGTAGATAGAAGTTTCTCGTGATAACTCCGGTTGTTTGAGTTCCAAAATAACAATACGATCCAATGTCGCTCCTACTTTTTGGTATTGAAATTTTATATTTAAGTCAAAGGTTACCCGTTCGACGGAATGATTAGAAACTAGGGTAATACGATTGTAAAAGTTTGTAAGCTTTACATTTAAATCACTTGCTTGAATATTGGCATTTTTAAGAAACAACAGTTCTTCATCATTCAATTCAAAATCCTCATTATCTACTCTAATTCTATTTTTATCTACTCTTCCATTTTTCTTATGCTTGACTTCTAAAAAAGTCATATTGGATTCTACATAATTTCTGAATCTAACTTTATATCTGTCTTTGCGTTTTCTATGGTGTTCATGATAAAAAAACAAACTATCATTATCGTAATAAACCGTTTTGTAGGAAGGCTCAAGATTTCCATTGAAGCTTACAATTTTGTAATCATCCTTAATTTTATCAAAGACATTAGGAAGTTGTTTGGAGGACAAGACAAATTTTGATTCTATTCTATCCATTAGTTTCACCCTCTCCATTTCTGGCAAAGTGATGGTATCAAAACTATGTAAATCTTGTTTTAGCAATACTTATTTCTAGTTTTTATGAAATGATATTGAATCATTCCATTTTCAATTTCTCATACTGAGATATCATTGAAATTGTTGCTTAGTAAAGCACAAATATTACAATACCTTTTCAAAGAAAAATCATGTATCCAATTATTCTATCTTTAATTCTCCAAGCTGACAGTTCCCTTGGATTTTTATTTTCTATGCAATCTATAATTTAAGCAAGTCATTATTAATCATAACACCCTTCTCCTGGATCACCCATTAAGTATTTGAAACCAAGTGTACCCCAACTGGAATATTTAGCCTGATCAGTCTTTAAAGCCGAACTTCTTATATTCAATGAAAAATTGAATTCCAATTTTCGGATAACTTGAAGTTTGGCACCGACATATCCTTCCAAAAGATACTTTTGTGTATCTCCCCACCCATATTCTTGCCCTTTGTTCCAACCAAACATACCATGATAATGCGCGTTGTAAAAGACCGCACGTATTGCTCCTCCAGCAACCAACGAAAATGAAATATCTGCATCACTGATTGAAACTAAGCCTGGATTATTAGTATCAGTATATGATAAATTATCTATAAAGCGATTGGAGTTCATTACCTTTCCAAAATCCAAGCCTATTCCAACATCAGTATAATAGCCTAGATTGATCTCTGGGCGCAATTGAAAGAGCACTCTATCCATTGGCCTCCATAACACACGTTCAGCAGACAATGAATACATAAACAATGGGATCATAGTATAATTCAATTGTCCGGTAGGATATGGTTCTTGCTCATCCCTAGACCACAAATTTGCACTTGGTCTGCCCATTCCAAACATATTCTCAACTCCTTTGATGATTCCTAGGCTGGCAAAACCAAAGACAAAAGAAGAGGTGATCGCAAAATCAACTTCGGAGGCAGAATGAGCTATTGTTTTAGTAGACTCCACTCTTCTTGTACTTCTGAAACCCGTAAAGGAAGAAAAAGGAATATCTTGAGATAATTGATAGCCACCTACCAATGTATCCACAAATATTGGTGTTTCATCTGATATGAATGTTGGGCTAAAACCATTAATCGTAAGGACAAAGCTGTGCGAAATTTCTTGATCCCAGTAGCCAAATCGATCGAGTAAACCGTCAATCAACCAGCCATCTACTTTTCTTCTTATGATAGGTAAACCCAAATAATTATGATCCGCTAATTCTCCATAAAAGCCTAGTCGCAACCCAGCTGTATAATTATAGGCCTCGAGAGGGTTGTCGTGCAAGAAATCCGCCAAGAAATCTTGATCCATTGAAATTTCGTAAGCCGTTAGATCTTCTTGTTGCGAAGACAGCTGTGGACAATAAAACAGAAGGCAAATCACCACGAGTACTAATTGATTAATTTTCATACACTAAAGCTAATAACAAAATCTATTCTCAAGGTCTTTGTGAATGGTGTATTTTTATAGAATATTTCTGTTTTCGATACATAAACCTAATCCATCTGTTATATCCCACTAGTAAAAATTAAAACTTGGAAGAAAAGATACATCTAATACAACAATTGAAGTCACTTCTTGATGAGAGAATTTATTTTGCCCAAAAGGCGCTAGAAACTATTAGAGAATCCAAAACAAAAGAAACCAAAAGCAGTGTAGGAGATAAATTTGAAACTGGAAGAGCGATGCTCCAAAGAGAAGAAGACAAAAATTATATTCAGTGGTCTTTGCTTAAAGAGTTGAAATTGAAATTATCGACAATTCAACTACAAAGGAATTCTATTGTGGGTTTCGGATCATTAGTCACCACTAATGAAGGCAAATATTTCATTGCTATTGGTATTGGGAAATTTAAGGTAGCGAAACAAATCTACTTTGTTATTTCTCCAGATTCTCCGATTGGAAAACTTTTAATCGGAAAATTAGAAGGAGATTATATTACATTCAACAAGAAAAAGATGGAAATATTAAAAATTGAATAAAAATAAAAAACTGCAGCCCGAACAAAATTCAGACTGCAGTCCAACAGTATTATTAATAAGGCTAGTTTAAATTTTTATAAATCGATCGTGTTTCAAAATACTTGAAGCATTCTTAAATACTATCAGATATGCACCTCTTGACAATTCGGAAACATCCAAATCTATTTGATTGTTAGTACTTGAGTTAATTTGTTGAGTACATACCTTTTGACCACTCAGGTTGTATATTTCAATACTTGTTAATTGACTTTCACCCAATGAAACATTCAGTGTATTAGTCACTGGATTTGGGGAAAACTGGAAATCTAATTCTCCCAAAATTTTGGCAGTACGAACTTCTGACCAATCGAATTTTCCATCAAAATCGACTTGCTTTAAACGATAGTAATACCTTATGCCTTTTTCAACATCTTCATCCACAAAATCATATCGCAATTCTGACTGGCTATTCCCGCTACCTTCTACAAAACCAATATTTTGCATATTATCCTCCGAAGTTCCTCGCCATATTTCGAAGCCTTTATTATTAATTTCCATGGCCGTTTTCCACACGAGATCGATACTATTCTTTTCGGCGAAAGCCTCAAAAGAAATCAATCGAACAGGAATAACAGGTTGATTCCCTAATGCTATACCAGAAAATCCACTACTATATGTCCCAGTGAACTGCCAATCAGAACCACTACCATACATGACAGGTGACGTGCCTGTAAGTTCTAATGTTGAAGCCGCAGAAACAGCACCTTCAGATTTAACCATAACTAAATCTGCCTTGGTTGATCCCAAGGAATTACTTCCTTCAAAACCGGTAATTTCGGCATCAGTATAATACAAGGTAACATTATATGATCCACTAGAATTATTGAATTCGGGTGTGACAATAAAGTTTTTATCAATGATATCAACTGATTCTGGAGCTGGACTTGCGTAGGAGGTAATTCCTGCTCTATCTATTTCAACCATCGTACATCCATAATCATGTGATGATAGATTTTCTAAGGTCAGCATAATATTACCCGTATTTTCATCCAAAAAATGCACGGTTTGCATCGGACCAAAATTAGCACTCATAAAACCACTTGACGAGTTTACAGTCGTTTCGATTGGCAGTGTAAAATCTCCGATAACCGTTACATTATCAATGGCCCACCACCAGTCCCATTGGGCATCAAAGATAAATTTGACCTGAAAATTGGCATTCGCATAAGCGCTCACATCAATAGTTTCCGTAACAGGGGCACCCCAGGCACCGATATCTGCACCAGAACCAGTTTGAGTAAATACATTAACCCAGCTCGATCCATCAAAAACCTCTACCAAAGCCATCTCAACATATCCTGAAGTATATTTTCTAAAGTAATAATCAAATTCGAGATTTAACGTTGAAGCGCTAGAAGTATTCATCACCGGTGAAAGTAGTTCCTCATACGTTGTCGAACCATTTCCTGGAGCATCACTATCAGAAAACACAAAGTTAGAACCATCCAAGTTATTACCACCATTGGCAGTAACATACCAAGTGTCGCTAGTACTGCCACCATCAACAATTGTCCAACCATTAAGACCAGCGTTAAAATCTTGGCTTTCATAAGTGTATACTGGAACACTGCCAGGAACAGGATCATCATCCGCTATTCCTACCGTATGGGTATCATTACCACCGATTAAGGCGCCACCTGTGGTAGAGCTGATCTTAAGTACAACTGTTTCAACTGCTTCGGGAATGGCATCTTCCGCAATACTGATATCTAACATTTGTGGGCTTGTACTTCCTGCTGGAAAAGTAACAACGCCTGAGCCACCCAAGTAATCGAGACCACCGGTAGCAGTCGAACTTCCGTCCACAGTGATGATTCCACTTACATCACTAGTGCTTGGATTTGCAACAGATACTTCAATTTGATAATTGATAAATCCACAATCAGTCCCTTCCACGACACTAGTAGAAACGGATGTAAATGCGATAATCGGATCAGAGGTACAAACGGTTGAGTTATTTAACGAAGCTCGTCTAGGAACTCCATTTGCAGGATCAAAAACGACGTGCATTCTTGCCTTTTGATCTAACGTAAAAATATTCATACAATCATCATCCGTATAATCCATATAGTTTTCTACCATATCTGTTGTACCACAGGATACATGTCCCGTAGGGCATCCAAAATTAGAAGCATCTGATTCAGGTGTATCATTGCAATAATCATCGGCTCCACAACCACCATCACCCCAAATGTGACGTAAACCAGCCCAGTGTCCAATTTCGTGTGTTAAAGTCCGTCCATTATCATATGCAGCATTTCCCCCACCAAACGGAGTAGTCAAAGATCCGACAGAACTATATAGAACTACTACCCCATCTTCATTTGCCGGACCACCAATCGCATTCAATCCAGGTAGACCCGTAGCATCTGGAAATTGCGCCCAACCTAGGACACCGCCGCTAACATCTAAAACCCATATATTGCAGTATAAATCTGGATCCCATTGAGTCGCTGGTTTTATGGTACCATCCACATAACCAGTCGTCCAAGAAGGGGCTGAAAAACCAAAATCGTTTCTGTGTCGCCTGTTAATTCCAGGTTCCGTCAATAAGTTTCCACTTTCATCTACTAGAGCAGCACAAAATTGAATTTCCGTATCTGCAGCCACAGGGTCTGTAGAACCAGAAAGATTTGCAAAATCTTCATTCAGTTGACGCAATTGCTCATCAATGTATAATTGATCAACATTTCTTGTGGCTCCTACAGCCTCACCATTATGGATTACATGAAATATCACAGGTATCGTATAGGTAGTCACCATTCTGTTTTCGGTAGACATGGTCGCCCGTTTCTTTTTCATCCATTGTTCGAAATCCTCTACGGTTCCACGTTCAGGATATTTTTGTAGCAAGCCTTCATTATATTCTACAGAAGAACAGCGAATAACCTCATCACTAGAAGTTTGTGCAAAGCAAAATGCGATGCTGACAACCAACATAAGGGTTGTGAGTATAAGTCTCTTCATTGTACGTAAGTAAATTTTAATAGTTGTTAGTTCAGTTTCAAAGCGTCAATTAAGTCTAGTTAATCACTTTAATTGATTTAACATTGGGTTGTTCGCAATGATTTGTGGGGCAAATCTCTGCGAATGTAACAAATTCTTGAGAATCTTAATGTGTTCAAACTCTTAAAGTTCAAAATAATCTATTGAACCCTAACTATAAAGTTTCTTTTAACCATCTAAAAAACTCTTTCTGCCAAACAATTCCATTTTGCACTGAAAGCACCCAATGATTTTCTTCAGGAAGATACACCAATCTACTTTTAAGTCCTTTGAGTTGAGCTGCCTGAAAAGCCTCTAAACCTTGTCCAATAGGTACGCGATAATCTTTACCTCCTTGATATATAAGAATGGGGGTATCCCAATTGTTTACATAATTTATAGGATTAAATTCATTGTATGCTTTTTGGGTGATATCATCTGCCGTATCCCAATAGGCACCACCGAGGTCCCAATTCACAAAAAACAGTTCTTCCGTGGTACCATACATGCTCCTCCAATTAAATATTCCGTCATGCGAAATAAATGTTTTGAAACGCTTGTTATGATTTCCTGCTAAAAAGAAAACTGAATAACCACCGTAACTTGCACCAATAGCACCGAGTCTATCATTATCTACGTAGGGTTCCTCGGCGAGGGCATCAATCGCGGATAAATAATCTTTCATATTTTGTCCACCATAATCTTTACTTATTTGCTCATTCCACTGTATTCCGTGTCCTGGCATCCCCCTACGATTTGGCGCTACAATAATATATCCTTGCGCAGCCATGACCTGAAAATTCCATCGAAATGAATAAAACTGTGACAAGGCTCCTTGAGGTCCGCCTTGGCAATAAAGCAAGGTTGGATATTTCTTTGCAGGATCAAAATCGGGTGGATAAATGACCCAGGTCAACATATCTTTATCATCTGTCGTTTTGATCATTCTTTTTTCTACGCGACTCAGAACGGTCCTGTTATATATTTCAGAATTCACAAAGGTCAATTGGGTCATTTTGCCCGTTTTTAAATCAACTTTATAGATTTCTTTGGCGTGATTCATATCCGTTCGAGTGACAATCATGTCATTCCCAACTTCACCAACTATACCATTTACATCCCATTGTCCTTCAGTGATCTGTTTGACTAGTGGAAGCCTTCTAGCATTTCCTGGATATTCTACTTTAAACAATTGCCTTGTTCCATCTACCGGGGCGGTGAAATAAACATTTTTGCCATCTTTTGCCCATTGAAAACCAAAAACCGTCCCATCCCAATGTTTCGTTAGGTTGGTTTTACGATCGCCTTCCATTACAATGATATCATTCTTATCCGATTCATATCCATCTCGGGGCATACTTAGCCATGCCAACAAGCCATCCTTTGAAAATGCAGGACTGACATCATAGCCCATCATTCCTTTGGTCAAATTTTTAGTTTTTTTCGATTCGAGATCGAATGCATAAATGTCCGTATTGGTACTTACCGCATAATCACTACCAATCTTTTGTTTGGTGACATATAATACTTGCTTTCCGTCAGGACTCCAGATATAATCCTCCGCTCCCCCAAAAGGTACCGTAGGACAATGGTACATTTGATTCTCCATGATGTCCAATTCATTTTGACCATCAACATCACTAACAAAGACGTGATTGTAACTGCCATCAGCCCAAGTATCCCAGTGTCGATACATTAAGTCATCATAAACTTGAACATTCGACAATTCCAGTTCAGGATATAAATCTGAACCATTTACATTCATAAGTTTTATGCGCTTATCATACAACTTCATTTTTCCATTCGGCGAAAGCTTGTCATCCTCTAAATATTGATCCGAATTTTTAATCGCTCTAGCATTTCCTTTTGTAGATTCTCCGATGCTGATGTCTATTTTGACTCCACGTTTTTTGGATGCATTAATCGGCACCGCATACATTTTTGTTGAGCTCTTATTCGTTTCCAAATCATAATGCCGAACACTGTAAATAACTTCTTTTCCGTCTTTGGATATTCCCATAGCACCAACTCTACCCAGTTCCCATAAAGTCTGTGGTGTCATCACTTCTTGAGCCTTGCTCACAATTCCTAAGAAAGTGAACAAGCATATCATCAAACATTCTTTATAATTTATCATGCTATTTAATTTATTAAAAGGTCAATGTTTCCAATTGTTTTTTCGCACCTCGCATTCGTTTCACTTCTGCTTTTTTCTTCAGCCATTCAGGCCATTGGCTGTCGTCTTCCGCATCATACAAGCGCAAATATTGACCCTCGCTATAAGCCAAAAGATCTTCTCTTGAACAATTGAGAATCTTGCCAGCGGTCATCAATCCCGAATCAGCCGTACCAATAATTCCGTGCGCATAAGTTCCCGCTCCCGTCATATAGAGATTCTTGATTTCGGATACAATATTATAGGCAAAGGGGCCAACTTGAGTCAACATTTTGTCCGGACCATAACAATTGCCATCTGTTGCTTGGACATAATGTTCTGCCGTGTTGGGTGTTCCCAACTCCATCATTTTTACCCGACTACTGACACCGGGCAACACATTTTCTAGTGTCTTGAGCATTTTTAAACTAATCCTTGATTTATAGTCTTCATACTCATCACTTCTTTCTCCAAATCTTAGATGCTTATACTTTTCAAAAGAGTGATAATGACAAAAGACAATTAATTCTAGGGTATGATATTTCCCGTCATAACTCACAGGATCTTTTAAAGTTGGAGAAGTGATGAACATAGCAGGAAAGACATCCTCTTCTAAAATATCTTTCTTCACGAATTTATCGTATACCGTGTTCAAATCTGGAATAGAGGAATACCATACATTCCCGCTATCCATGCCTGCTTTTCTCAAATCCATATCCACAACCAAAAAAAGATTTAGGGCTGCGGCTGAGTACTGCGTCTTACCTAATTTCTTTTGCAATTTGCTGGATAACTTATCTTTTCCAAGTAGCTTGTTGTAGGTAACATTAGCATCCGCATTGGAGATAATATTCTTGGCGTATACTTTTTGACCATCGTGCAATTCAACGCCGATCGCTGTCTTTTCTGTTTTATCCAGAATGATTTTATGGACTGGAGTACTTGTTTTGATCACGCCGCCCAATCGTTTGATATTGGTCGTAAATCCTTTTACAATTCCAGAACCACTTCCTCGAGGATAAGAGGTTCCCTCCATACAATGCCCGGCAACGATACTATGTACTGCAAAAGGAGCCAATTTGGGCGGCAATCCATAATTCCCACATTGCAAACTCAAATGAGTTTTTACGTAAGGATCTTTTAAGTAAAAATCTAGAATCGAGCTGAGTTTCCACCACCCCATTCGTCCTATGTGACGAGTACGCCATGGTAAAAGCAACCAATCTTTTATGCTCTCTTTGGGTTCGATCGCTTTAAACAATTCATCAAATACTTGACCCGAAAATTTGAGATATTTCTTGATCCTTTTGGCTTCGTTTGGGTATTGCTCACACATAGATTCTTGCAGCTGAGGTACTCCAGCTGGCATTCTGAAGCTGTGATCACCGACAATATTATGATCATAGCCTTTAATGTTTTGTCTAAAAAAAGCCATATCATTGGCGATACCCAATCCCTCATACAAGGCTCTCCCCTTTCCACCTTCGTGTAAATGTCCTACAAAATGAACCCCTGGACTAAATTTATATCCTTCACGTAAAAAACTATGTGCCCAGCCTCCAGGAACATAATGTTGTTCAAACATGATCACACTTTGACCTGCTCGCAATAATGATAAAGCAGTGGTCAATCCACCCATCCCAGTCCCGATAATAATATTGTCTACGTCCTGCATTTAATAATTCGTTATTCTTATAGTCTTCATTTCTATCATGATCCACCAAGATAATTATTTGTGATGAAAATAATTCATGATTTATAATGGGTTTAAATAGGTGATTTCTTTTTACGACTTTCGTCGAATGCGTAATTTGTGAGAAAAAGAATCTATCTTCTTGTCAAAATGTACTCTTATGAATTACCGCAACAATGGAGCAATCGGAGCACTATTGGATGAATACGAAAAAGCATTGAAAGAATTGGTTGAATTAATTCAATCGATTCCAGATGAACAACTGCTCAAACAGATGGATTATGAGACGAAAGATATGGATTGTATTTCGATTCAAACCATCTTGACCCATGTGGTCAGAGCGGGATATGGATACGTATTCGAAATACGCAAATACTTAGGAGAAGATAATCCTGCTCCCAAATCCAACAGCCTTGTTAATGCAGAAAAATACAAGGAAGCTCTTTACAAAATGTTTGAAGCCAATGTGAGATTATTTGAAGATTATCCAAATATTCAGCTAAACGAGTTTGAGGCGTCCAAAAAAATGAAAGTACGTTGGGGTGATCATTATGATGTCGAACAATTAATGGAACATGCCATTGTTCATATCTTAAGACATCGTAGACAAATTGAACGATTCTTACTCAAATTAAATGCAGCGTAATGAAAAAAATGACATGTAGACAACTAGGAGGAGCCTGTGATCATGTTTTCGAGGCCAAAACATTTGAAGAAATGACTGCACTCAGTAAAAATCACGGTATGGAAATGGTCCAAAAAGGAGATGCTGCGCATTTAAAGGCAATGAACGAGATGCAAAGATTGATGAAGTCTCCTGCTGATATGCAGCATTGGATGGAAAATAAGAAGCGTGAATTTGACGCTTTGTAAACGATTATATCTTAGTAAAAAGAACATAAAAAAGTCTAAATGAAGCACTTATTTTTTGGGATCTCCATGCTAGTTGTTATTGGTTTCCTTGCATTGTTCTTTAATCCTGCACCGATGCCTGATGCTGACGAACAGCTTTTGTCCTACAAAGGAAAAGTGATTGAATTGTTTGTTGGGGGCACAGCGGATGTTGTATTAAAATTTGAAAATCATCAAACCACTTATTTCATCAATCGTGGTCTTGAAAATGGCTTAATACTCCAACAATTGGAAAAAGATATTTTAAACAAATCGGTCGAAGTAAAATATCCCAACTATTGGACGCCATTGGACCCCACCAAATCATGGATTCATGTCACCATCTTAAAGAAAGACGACCAAATTTTATACACAGAGATTGACTGTTAATTTTGAGTACTTATAATGAAATATGCAAATTCTTGGAAAGCAAGAATATCCCTTTTGCAAGCAAATCACATGCTGCTACTCGAACCTCAGAAGACTCTGCCAGAGAAAGAGGTGATCTCTTGTCTCAAGGTGCCAAAGCAATTGTCTACAAAGTAGAGGATCAGTTTTTTTTATTTGTTTTTTCGGCTGAAAGCCGAATGGATACCAAAAAAATAAAGCAGTATTTTAAATCGCAGGGAAAGAGAGTCAAGAAAACTAGATTTGCCACAGAAGAGGAATTGCTCGAGATGACATCATTAGTACCTGGAGCGGTCCCACCTTTTGGTCAACCCATCTTAGATTTCAAGCTATACGTGGATCCAAGTTTGACCCAAAATAAAATCATCGCTTTTAATGCGGGATCATTGACCCAATCCATATCTATGCGATTAGAAGACTACCTTAAAATTAGTCAAGCAGAGATATTTCATTTTACCAAAGCTGAATAATACTCTCTCCATTCGGCGAAAGCCAAAAAAAATGCCTTAGTATACTTTAAAAACTTGATTTGTCAAGCACTTAACACACTCAAAAATCTAGACTTGTACGCATAAACCAAAACTAAACCCAAAATCAATCCCAAGATAGCTCCTGCAATGCCTCCCATGTCATGAAGCGCATGAAATACAGCCGCATTGAACATGATAGCGATCATAAAAATTAAAGCCATAGGAACATACTTATTTAAAAGCAGGGCTAGTCCACCCAATATTTCAAGAACCCCAATGATTTTTAAAAAGCCAGAAGTCGCATAGATCCCCATTAAGGTTCCGCCATCACCAGCGATTGGAGGAAATTCGAGAAAGCCAGCGAATTTATTGATTCCAAATACAAGGCAAAAAACGCCAAACAGAATTCTTAATCCCA
Source organism: Saprospiraceae bacterium (assembly GCA_020629615.1). GTDB lineage: Bacteria > Bacteroidota > Bacteroidia > Chitinophagales > Saprospiraceae > JAHDCZ01. The sequence goes on along the minus strand of JAHDCZ010000062.1, from coordinate 5,443 downwards.
TCGTTACTTTAGCATTCATAGAAAGAAGTGTTGATTAATGATTCCAAAAAATAACAAAGAAGTTAGATGTAATTTTTGAATGTATGCGAAATTCTTACAAATTGGTCAAAATGCGGACATTTAGCGCTTCCAGATGATTTCTGGAATCTCGGCATTCTTATCTACAATTCCAGCGACTTTTAAATGGTAGATTATACTTCTAACCATCTGATCAGTAACCCACCCATGAATGGCCCATTCTGTGCTATGGAACCATCGTTCGGCATCTTCATATTTTAATTGGTATCGAGTGCTGACTTGTTGAATGGCATCGTCATCTTGCATAAATCGGTCAGTACTATCATGAATAGTTCTAAGCATTCGGATGACATTATCCGTATTCGCATTCAAAAATTCATTTCGAGCCGCAATGACAAAACAGGGCCAAGGCGTGACATACTCTCCTATTCGTTTTAATATCCCTTGATCCACGAAAGGCTTTGTGGTAAACTTTTCCCAATAAAAAACATCGGTTTGATTTTGCTTTAAGGAATCCAGCGCACCTTCAAGATTTTTTATGGGAATAAATTGCTCCTTACTAATTCTTTTTCCTTTTTGATTGGCATCCACGATCGCCATGAGATGTGATCCCGATCCAAACCGACTTATCGCATATTTTTTATTATAAATTTCTAAATAGTTATTCAAGGGATTTGAAGCTCCGGTGTGTACTCCCCAGGTGAGCGGAGTATTTACATAATTACTAATAATTTTAGACGGATTGCCTTTGATGATGTCCGAAATGATTCCTTCGGTCAACAGAACACAAGCATCAATTTCGTTATTTCGAAGAGCTTTGGTCATTTGACCCGTCCCCCCTTTGAATGTAGTCCATTGAATCTCAATTCCTCTTTCCGAAAATTCACCTCGTTCGATCGCTTGATGAATCGGTAAATTGAAGTGCTCCGGCACCCCTCCTAATCGAATAATATTTGCCATGTTGCAAAAGTAGGAATTGTTCAAAAAAAGTCGAAATTTCTTTATGGATGTCGCGTGTGATGCCTATTTGATAGCCGAATATTGTGATGATTTAAATAGTAATATAAATCCAGGTGAAGAAGAAAATCTTTTTAGTGGAATTGAGCAAAAATTGTGATGGTTTGGATGTTACTGTAAGTGTGAATGAGCTTTCAGAAGCTGAAATCAAATTGTATCCGAACCCTTTCAACGATTTTGTGCTCATTGAAACGAAATCAATTGAACAAATTGAAATCAAAATAATGGCATCAAATGGTCAATTGGTAGGAAGTCAAAATTTCTCTTCTTTTTCTAAGGAAATAGACCTCAGTAAATTGTCCTCAGGGCTTTACTTTGTTAAAGTAACGGATTTGAATTCTGGAAAAAATCGAGTTTTAAAGATTATAAAACGCTAGGATTATTAAAGAAAACAACATAAAAAAGGGAAAGCGAGTTGCTTTCCCTTTTTTATGGCTTAATGTCTTCTTCAGTATCATCGATTTCATTCATTTTCTTTATTTTGATGGCGGATTCTTAAGAAACAGCAAAACGATATGAAACAATTTCTAATACTATGTATGTTATCAATTTCCTTTAATCTTCATGCTCAATCCTGGCAAGAGATGATAAAGGATCCTTCCAATAATTTCTTTGAAATCCAAGATGCGTTCAACGCAGAATGGGAAGGCAAAGAATATGAAAAAGGAAAAGGATGGAAGCAATTCAAACGTTGGGAGAATTTTTGGAAAGATCGTGTTAATGAAGATGGATCCTTTCCAAGTCAACAACAATTGTTCATTGCACGAAAACAATTTGCTCATCTTAAATCAAATGTGACCAATGGTATGCGATCAATTGATTCCTCATGGGAAGCACTGGGACCGTTTGATCTGTCTAATGGACAAGGAAGAATAAATGTTATTGAAGTAGACCCTACCGATCCCAATACCATCTACATCGGTGCCCCTTCAGGAGGGCTTTGGAAGACGGTTGATGGTGGTTCAACTTGGCGACCACTCACTGATTATCTACCTACCGTAACCGCGTCTGGAGTAGCGATCAATCCGCAAAACCCACAAAGTTTATTGTTATCAACCGGTGATTTTAATCATTGGCAAGGATTTGGAACAGGAATATGGAGATCAAATAACGGAGGCGAAACATGGTCTCAGACGAATTTAACTTGGAACCCTTCGACTCAATTTATTCGAGGAGGCAAAATTGCATATCATCCTGTTGACACCACAATTGTTTTGTGCGCAACCCATTCTGGACTTTTTAGATCTTCAAATGGTGGAACTACCTGGACGAATATTATTAACGAAGACATTGAAGATTTTGAATTCAAACCCGGCGATCCAAGTGTAGTATATACGGTATCAGAAACGAATGCGTTTAAATCTACCAATTCAGGACAAAGTTTTACACCGATACAATTACAATCAGCTGCAATTCAAGATATTACAAGAATGCAAATTGCTGTGACGCCTGCTAATCCAGAAGTCGTCTATTTTTTGGGTGGTGGAGAGGAGGCAACAAAATGTTGGAAATCAACAAATAGCGGAAACAGTTTTCAAGTTCAACATAACGGTTTTACAGGTAATCCTTTGTCTGGACAAGTGTGGTATGATATGGCGTTCGACGTTGCACCGAATAATGAAAATGAATTATTTGCAGGTGGTGTCCAACTATATAAATCAAATAATGCAGGAACTTCCTACACTTTAATACAACCCAATAACATGCACGTCGACATCCATTGGATTCGTTTTTTTGACGATGTATTATATTGCGGCAATGATGGTGGTGCCTATCGATCATATGATTTTGGAAATACTTGGGAGAATATAAGTCTAGGTCTACAAATTACTCAGTACTATGATTTTTCTAATTCTGCAATTGATCTTTATCAAATAAGTGGCGGAACACAAGACAATGGTACTCATTTGTATAAAAATGGAAATTGGTTCCGTTACTCTGGCGGTGATGGATTACAAACAGAAATAGATTATACCAACCCAGATATAATTTATCATTCCTATCAAAACGGTGCTATGCGAAAAACCATCAATGGCGGAATCAGTACTTTTGGAATTTTTAATGATGCAACAGGAGAAAGTAATTGGGAAACCCCAATACAAATAGATCCCAACAACCCAAATATCGTATTCTTAGGAAGACAACAATTATGGAAATCCTTTGATGGAGGGAATACCTCTCAGCCAATCAGTGAAGAATTTGAGAGTCCCATTGATGTGATTGAAATCGCTAAAGCGAATAGCGATATTATTTATTTTGCCGAAGGAACAAACTTATACAAAACCACAAATGGAGGAATTTCTTGGAATCTGACCAGCCAAAATCTTCCTAACTCAAATTTTTCTTCGATAGAAATTCATCCTAATGAATTGAATAAAGTTTGGGTTACATTTAGTTCTTATAGTCCAGAAACAAATGTTTACTATTCTGAAGATGGTGGATTGACTTGGGAAAATATCTCTGGAAGTCTACCTGATTTTCCTTCTCATCAAATCATTTATCAAGAAGGGCATCCTGATAATTGTTTATACGTTGCAACTGAAGTCGGTATATTTTATCGAGATGATACGTATTCGGATTGGGTACCTTTCATGACTGATTTGCCTAATGTATTTGTTTCTGATGTCGAAATCATTCCAAATACCAATATCATTCGAATTTCCACTTTTGGTCGTGGGGTTTGGGAAAATCAAGTTGTTAAAAGTATTAATTATCCAGCATCGGCTGATTTTATAACATACACTCCTGAAACATGTCCTGGAATTCCAATCCAATTTGAAAATAAATCTCAAAATTATGACACCATCGTAGGATGGTATTTCGAAGGAGGATCGCCTGAAACTAGCATAGAAGAAAACCCAATAGTCATTTTTGATACTGAAGGTAGTTATGATGTTCGTCTAATTGTTGCAGACAACAATGTCATGGATACATTACTATGGGAAGATTACATTAACATTGTCAATATTGCAGCTGATCTTGATCTCGCCGAAGCATTTAATGCTGGATTAATTCCATCGGATTGGAAAATCATTAATGAAGATAATGGTTTAACTTGGGCCGGTGTTCCTAACTTAGGAGCCTTTGGAGATAATACTGGGTGTCTTACTGTTAACAACTATGCTTACGAAGTTTCTGGACGAAAAGACTACATTCAACTTCCTTCAATTGATTTAACCCAAACAGATAGTCCAACCTTGGAGTTTGATATAGCTTATACTTATTACCAAAGTGGGAATCAAACATATATTGATAGCCTTGCCGTCTACTATTCTATTGATTGTGGTCAGACTTTAACCAAGTTTTGGCAAGAAGGAGGAGATGAGCTAGCTACAGTGCCTGCTACGTCAGGAAATTTTATACCAGAGTTGAATAACTGGGAGACAAAAGTTCTCGATTTAATCTCATTAAAAGATAACTCTGCTGTCAAATTCTATATCGCTAACATAAGCTACTACGGAAATAATATTTACTTAGACAATATTAACATAAAGGCAGGATTACCTTTGGTAGATTCTGACATGGATGGATATTTTAATAATGAAGATTGTGATGATGAAAATCCTGATATTAATCCTGGAGCCACAGAAATTGTATACAATGGAATAGATGATGATTGTGATGAAGAAACTCTAGACGATGATCTTGATGGTGATGGTTTTATATTGGCTGAGGATTGTAATGATCAAGATGCCAGTATTAATCCTGGAACTGCTGAAATTCCAAACAACGATGTAGATGAAGATTGTGATGGTATCGCATTAACAATTGATGAAGATGGAGATGGTTTCAATTCAGATGAAGATTGTGATGATGCAAATGCATCCATCAATCCAGATCAAGAAGAAATCGTATATAACGGTCTTGATGATGATTGTGATCCACTAACTTTAGATGATGATTTGGATGGAGATGGTTTTAATCTTGCCGATGATTGTAATGATGAAAACCCTGACATCAATCCTGATGCGGAAGATATTCCAGATAATGGAATCGATGAAGATTGCGATGGACTAGATAGTACAACATCAACAATAGAAATCGGAAATACGACCATTAATGCACACCCAAATCCGGTTCAAAATCAATTGCATATTTGGGCAAACAATCCTATAATATTGGATGTAGAAATTGTGAACAATCAAGGACAAAAAATTAAATCCTTGTCTAACCATACTTTCCCATCCAATTTGGACATGTCGTATTTATCATCGGGGATTTACTTTATTCGACTAACTCTAAAAGAAGGACCGAGCAAAGCCTTGAGAATAATAAAACTCTAATATTAAATTGTATGGAAAAAAATGGAATTAGCGTTTTGATTTAATAGCCCCAAAGATTGTACGATACTATAAATTGTATCTTGTCCTTTATAATTGAAGAATTAAAATGACAGAACTAATCGAAT
>JAHDCZ010000061.1 GCA_020629615.1 Saprospiraceae bacterium | reverse complement strand
AAAGCATCTGGCAAAGGAGATGATCTTAAGAAAATAGAAGGTGTTGGACCAAAAGTAGCAGAAGTTTTAACTGAAGCTGGTTTGGCAACATTCGAAGCTGTTTCTAATGCAAGCGCAGATCAGATCAGAGAAATATTAGTTGCTGCTAACAGCAGATACAAAATGTTTGATCCTACCACATGGCCAGCACAAGCAAAAATGGCTCATGACGGCGAATGGGATAAATTGAAAGCTTGGCAAGATGAATTAGACGGAGGAAAATAATCCGTAAAATATAATATGATTTTTAAAAACCTGAGTTTATTAGATTAAGCTCAGGTTTTTTGTTTCTACCCAGCCCGTTGATTTGTTTCTTAATGCTATTTTGTACCATTCTCCGATGCTATCCAAAATCTCCATCTTTTCGCCGGGTTGTAATTCTCTAAGGTCATTGGATCGCGATTCAGGTCCACTCTTTAATTGTACCCCCTCCATGAGTATTGCAAATTGAAAATCATTTTCAGCATGATATTTACTATTCGCCGTCAAGGTGAACAGCAAAAACAGGCCCAATCCCAATCCCATGAACCAAAAACTTCTAGATTTAGAAATACGATTCCATTTGAGTAAATAATGAGCCAGACCAAATAAAGCTAATCCTAGAGCGAGCAAAGAAAACAATGACCATATACTCGAACTCAATAAAGATTTCCAACCGTTCCACCAGGTCAAAAGAAAGAAATCATCCAACTGACTGATGTCCGATACCAAATAAGTGTTTACATTTTTCATATTGGTCTTCAGATCGCTGTGATGTGGACTCATTTTTAAGCCCTTTTCAAAGTATAATTTTGCCTTAGGATACTCCTTCTTCATAAAATGAGCATGACCCAAATTGGAATACAATTCAGGAGACACTTGATCATTTTCTAAAATTTGCTCGTAAATTGATATAGCCTTATTGAAATCTTCGGCCAGCACAGCCTCATTGGCCTGCGTAAATAAATCTTCACTCTGACCATTCGCCGAAAGGCTGAAAAAAGAAAAACAAACAATACAGAACAATAAAAAAAAGAGAATCCTACTTTTTCTGATCATCGATGACTTTATTTTTTTGTTCGATAGAATCAATGGAAGGAGCTAAGATTTCTACCGATTTAGGTGACGCCTTCCACTGTATAATCTCCTCCAAAGATAATGGTTTTGAAGCTTCATTCCAGAAAAAATTGGACAATCGTAAAGCGATCGGATTCACTTCTTGAATAGGGATCATCTTGGACGTTGGTGTCTCATAAAAACGAATATCACGTATTTGCTTTTGGGCAAATTTGAAATGTATCTTGCTACAGATCGTTGTATTTACCCCAATGAACGCGTCCAATTTATCCAGCATATAATAATAAGCTTCTGCATTTCCTTCAACCAACATTTGATCTAAGGTATCTGCAGCAAAAAACACCTTAATGTCTCGTCCTTTAATCTGGTTAAAATATTCCGATTCAATTTGATTTAATATTAACCCATTGCCCTTGGCATGTATTCTGTCCAAAGTACTATTCTTCAAATACAAATCAATCGTGTCCCCTGAAAACTGCGTAGAGTCCGACCACACAAAAGGATTTTCAAACAAAGTAAACAAACTATCACGATCATTATAATGCAAGGAGTCTCCTATCGCTTGTAAGTTTGATTTGAGAATTTTCACCTCATTAAAGGCTTTAAGAATCTTGATCGTATCACTGACATTGAGGCTATCAATTTCTATCTGGTTATAAGAAATCAAGGTATCCGCAGCCAAAAACATAGTATCACCATCTGAAACAGTTTCCATATATGGGCGATTTACATCACTCATTGCCTTGACGTATTCTAGCTCTTTGTTGTAAATAGCATGTTCGCATATCACGCGAGTCTGAGCAGCAGTATCGCTCCAAACTACATTTCCCTTCAAAACCCCAAAACCATCTTCTAAATAATCAATTGATTCCGCCTCAATAATATTAGGAGGATCACTGATGACACCTTTGCCCTCAATTTTTACATTTCCGCTTTGCTCGTCGTATCGAATGTGCCCCCCTTTAACGCGTGATGCACCATTGACAAAATCTCCATTTCCGATGAGTTCAGCAGATTTTGACTTTTCATTGTAATAAATGATGTCGGCGTTTGCGATTTTGGGATCTTCCTTGTAATATGCATCTCCCATCAGACGCACGTCGCCAGATATCTGGTCGTATAGAATACTATCCGCCGTTGCCTCCGTATTGCTATTAACATACTGTGGATCACCTAAAAATTTTGCGTTCTTTTCTTGCAAATCATAAAATCCTCCAGTACAGTAAATTTGCGCAGAATCACTAATAATTTCTGTTGGCGCAATAAAAATCACTCTATTTAATCCCGTGTTAAATTTTAATGAATCTGATCTTAAATTAAATGCGCTGTCACGGACGACGACATATTCCTTGAAGGTTGCAAGCTTTTGATTCACATCATAAACCCCTCTCCTACTCTGTAATTTGGTATTGTTGTTTAACATTAACGCCGTATCACGATAACTGGCGATACGGTTGCCTACATCATAATTGAGCCGATGAGTATAAAGTCTTTGCTCACCGTTTTCGAGGGTCACATTATCAAACACCTTAGCTTTTTTACTATTGCCATTATAGATGAGAGAATCGCCAAACAAAGAAATGGTATCAGATTGTACAATAACAACGTTTCCTACAGCCGTCAAACGATTTTCGACGATAATCGCGGAGTCACAAAACATAAAGGTACTGTCTTGATACATCCGCACATTCCCCTTCAAGTATTTTCTCTGAACTTCCCCATCATTTTCAATGATCGTTTCATCGCTGTGCTCAACATAGATCAACTGGGACTGCTTTTCGGTTTGCCCGAATGCCGAGAATGTTGTAATCATCAATAATATGGTGTAAAGAAATTTCACGTATACGCTATAAACGAATAGCAAGTTACAAAGTTACACTTCATCCATGTTTATTCTTTGGGCCATTTCTTCCCCTACCAGAGATCCTATCGCAACACCCATTCCACCAGAACGACCCGCAAAATATACTTTATCACTGATTTGGTCAATGATCGGAGACTTTCGCGATCCAGTAGCTATAATACCGCTCCATGAGTGTTCTACTTTAAAAAAGTGATTGGGAAGAATTATGTTACTCAAGAGTTCCTTTAAATGTGTCAGAATATTATCATTGGATTCCATAGCTGTTGTACGCTCCTTCTCCATATCGATATTTCGTGCCCCACCGATCAACACTCGATTCCCTACATTTCTAAAATAGACATATCCTTTATCCATATGAAAGCACTTTTTCCAGTTCAATTCAGGGATGGGCTCCGTAATTAAAACTTGATTTCGATAGGCTACAAGATCCTCCAGCGGGTATAGTTCTGTAGTAAATGCGTTGGTGCATAAAACGATATTACCTGGGATTTCAATGGAGTGCAAACCGATGGATATTTTACGATTTTGAACATCAACGTTTTTTACATTTATCCCGTTCAGCAAGAGCACTCCAAGATTTATAGCCCTGGTACGTAAAGCCATGATCATCTTCATCGGATGAATTTGTCCCTCATATCGATTGACAATTGTTTTATGAAAGGCATTAAATCCAAAATCTTGGTCCACCACGCGAAAGGTATCTTTATACGATAATGCCTCCTCAACTAAACCATTAATTCTTTTTATTTGGCTTGACGCCGAATGAAATATTTGCTCTTCTTGTTTTAAAAACAATTCTGAAGAACCATGATTGTAATAATTCATCGTTGAACCATCCACTCTTTGCATGAGTCTTTCTAAGCCTTTACCTCTTTTTCTGATTAGACTGATGACTTCCGACTCTGACATGTGATTCAGATCATCCAAAATTTCGGTTACACTTCCAAAACAGGTGAAACCTGCATTTTTAGTACTTGCACCATGACCGATGACTCCTCGTTCGAGCACTACCACTTTTGCTTTAGGGTCAAGTTCTTTTAGACAAATAGCGGTAGTCAAACCTACGATACCACCGCCAATAATACAGTGATCTATCTCATGAATAAGAATGTCTTTCTCCCAAAAACTTAAATTATCGAACATATACAATCAAATATTCTAGCAAATTAGTCATTTTTACAATGTCTAAAACAGTATATGTTTTAGCTATTTTTTGACCTATTAATATTATTGCTGTGATACAACGAATTCAAAGTATATTCTTGCTATTGGCTGGTGGTTCATTTGCGTCCCTTTTTGGTTTATCCTTTGCGACAAGCGAAAAGGCTACTGCACAATTTTTGGCTGATAAAGTGTATAATATCAATGATCATCTATTACTATTAATTCTTGTTTGCCTAGCTATTGTAGTAAGCATTGGGAGTATTTTCTTATTTAAAAATAGAGGTCTTCAACTTCGAATGGGTTACTTCTCTATCATTTTGAGTATTCTAATTCCGCTCTTAGCTATTGGTCTATTCTATGGAGAAGCATCAAGTATGATGAGTACGGGTGAAATTAATGATGAGTTGGGAATTTATATGCCTATTTTATCTTTGTTGTTTTCATTCTTAGCTGTGCGCTTTATCGGAAAGGATGAAAAACTCGTGCAGTCTATGGATCGATTAAGATAGAACAACTAGTAAACCAATACTTACAGTATATTAAAGAAGAGTATGAAAAGTATACAAAAAGGGCTTTGATTTTCATCAAAGCCCCAATTCATGCTTTTTCGTTTCCACTTAGAAATCGATTAGTCCACCCTCGGTTTTGCTGAATAATTAACAAGCAATTGTCCAGCTCTACGAAGCGCCAACTTGACATCAGTAACAATTCCCATGGTGACTGATTTATCAATTCGAAGTGAAGTTTTAATACCTCCTCTCATATTTTCCGACACTTTTGATTTGTGTTTTTCCAAGAAAAGAGGAATATCTTCAATTTTAGAAAATTTATCACCCAACTGAATTCTAGGCTTAGTACCGTAAGTCTTTCTGTATTGTTCGGTAGGTCTTCCTATGTAAATATAATTTACGAGTGATTTCTTTTCTAATTTTGTTAATTCTGTTGCGTTTGGAGTCTTCACATCCACTTTCAAGGATGAATCCCTTAATACGGTAACTACCATAAAGAAAAATAACAACATGAAAATGATATCGGGCAATGAAGCCGTTGATATTTCGGGAGAGGCTTTTCCTCCTTTTTTTCTGAATTTAGACATGTGTTAATTTTTAATTTTCTTCACCAAATGATGTAGGTTCTGCTTCAGATATTACCAAAGGAATTGCCATTCTAATGGCAGTTCTTTGATCTTTCGTACAGTAATCATAATCTTTACCATGTTTCGCATTGGCCTCTTCGTCTCTTAATTCATTGTAGGCCGCTTTCAATTCGTTATAGACTTCCAAATACGTTTCGTATTTGGTCCCTCTATCGTTTTTCATAGAAATGATGGCCTTTTTAGGATTTTCGGCCATGTTTTCCAATTTCTGAGGATTTTTAATAAAAATCTTAGCATTATCTCTCAATTCACTCACTTTCATTTCTTCTCCTCTAACCAGCAATTGATCATCTGCATTTACTAATACAGAATAAACATTTCTGGTTTTTAATTTTGTAATGTCCGGCGGCTCTTCCGACCATGGCGGAAGCTTAACCAAGACCCCTTTGTCTTCCACAATCGTTGTGGTAACAAGGAAGAATATCAATAGCAAGAAGGCGATGTCCGCCATAGATCCTGCATTGATCTCATTCTTCATCCTGTCTCTTGTACTTGTTCTTGCCATAAATTACTATTTAAATGCGTTTCTTACTTCTGATACGACGATCATTGCTGCAGCTGCGAAACATAAAAGGATAGTCACTAAGATCCCTCCATTGATAAATTTCAAAGTGCCGCCCGAAACTTGGAATTTTTCTACAATACCCGTTAATCGACCTGAAGTTTCTTCACTAGATGTTGCATAGGCGATCCCAAAAATGATCAACAAAACAACAAATCCGGCTATAAATTTCATTGATTCTTTAGGGAACTTCAAAATTCCGGCAACAAAGAAAATCACAAAAGCAAGTACGGCCGCAACTACGATTAAAACAATAGTAAGTGCTATAATTGGATTAAAAAATCCGATTGCATTTTTTGAAGCATCGTCTAATCCATTGAGGTCAGTAGACATGTCGTATCCCGAGGAAGACAAACCTGACGACACTGTGACCATAAAAATGATCACCATCAAGACTCCCAAACCGAGTGCCATGGACTGACCGTGTTTTACTAATAAATTATACATAATTATAAGATTGTACGATTACTTAAATACATTATTTCTTGCCATCAAATCAACAAGACCGATAGACGCATCTTCCATTCTATTGACGATTCCGTCAATCTTAGAAACGATGTAATTATAAAATATCTGTAAAATAATCGCTACGATCAAACCAAAAACTGTTGTCAATAAGGCGATCTTAATACCCCCTGCAACAACAGCCGGAGATAAATCACCAACGGTTTCAATTCGATTAAAGGCTTCAATCATCCCGATTACCGTACCCATAAATCCAAGCATCGGTGCAATCGCAATAAATAATGAAATCCAGACCAATCCTTTTTCTAAAAGACCCATTTGAACAGAACCGTATGATACAATTGCTTTTTCTACTGCATCTGGTCCTCCTGAGGAGTTTCTCAAACCTTCGTACAAAACACTTGCTGTAGGTCCAGGAGTCGCTTTACAAACATCTTTAGCGCCTTCTAAATCTCCATCAGCTAGTCTTTCATCAATTCTGTTTAACAATTTGTCAGTATTCACCGTCGCAATGTTTAGCGTGATAATTCTTTCAATACAAAAAGCCAAACCAAGGATAAGACAAATAAGTACAAGACTCATAAATTTCCAGTCTCCTTCAATGAATTGTTCTTTTAATACCTGAAGTATACTTCCACCTTCTTCAGCTCCTTGTGCCATAACATCTACGGCCCCAAAAAATGAGACGAAAAAGAAAACACCTAATAAAACAAGAGTTTTTCGCATGATCTATTTTTTACGTTATAATAATTCTTTTGAAATTAAATTTTGATTCAATCCCTAAATTTAGAAATTTATCCCAAAGATGAAGGGATTGACTCAATTTTTTTTTGCGGAGAGTGAGGGATTCGAACCCTCGATACCCTTTTGAGGTATACACGCTTTCCAAGCGTGCTCCTTAAGCCACTCGGACAACTCTCCTATGCGTGCAAAAATTGAAAAATCAATCCGTAAATCAAAATTAATTTTCCTATCCCTACATTAAGGATTCTAATTTTTGCCTTATTGGTGTACAAGAAACATTTTTTTAGCATTTTCTGAAGTTACTGTCGCTATCTCTTCGATCGATTTTCCTTTTAATTCTGCTATTTTTTGCGCAATTTGAGGGATGAATGAAGGTTCATTTCTTTTTCCCCTATAAGGGCTTGGAGATAAATATGGCGCATCCGTTTCCAAAACCAAAAATTCTTCAGGGATCTCTTTTACCACTATATCTACACCGGCATTTTTATAGCTCACAACTCCACCAATGCCCATCATGAAACCCAAATCCATTATTTTTTTGGCTTGCTCGAGGGTCCCATTAAAACAGTGAAAAATTCCATTTAGAGAACCATCTTGAATTTTAGAAACAATTTGGATTGTTATATCTAGCGCTTTACGCGAATGGATCACAAAAGGTAGTTGGTGTGCCTTTGCCAATAATATTTGTATTTCAAAAGCCTCTTTTTGTTCCTTTTCAAAGCTCGTATCCCAGTGAAGATCAATCCCTATCTCTCCGACGGCACAATGAAAACCAGACTCAATTTCTTGTTGCACTAAATCCAATTCGGATTGATAATTTTCCTTCACATAACAAGGATGTAGTCCAGCCATTGGAAAATATCTCTGAGGATCTCGATTTGCCAATGCCTTCAATGAATCTATCGTTGAACTATCAATATTGGGTAGATAGACGCGATCTACTTTAGATTCTATAAGCCTATTTTCAATCTCTTTGAAATCATCTTTAAAATCATCTAAATAAAGATGTGCATGAGTATCAATATACATATGTACCTTTGTTTGCACAAAGAAAATTAAACTTTGGCGAAGAAGAGAAAATATTATGTGGTTTGGGAAGGCAGAAGGCCTGGAATCTATAACAATTGGGCTGAATGCAAAGCTCAGATTGATGCTTTTCCCGATGCGAAATATCGATCATATTCTACTGAAGAAGAAGCTGAAAAAGCATATTTGCTTGGATTTTACGCTTCTATGCCTTCAGATTCTTCACAAACTAAGGCTAAAAAATCTTCTTCGGCGAAAGCCAAAATAAAAAAAAGACAAATTCCTAATAGTGAAATAATCACCAACAGTATCTGTGTCGATGCAGCCTGTAGCGGTAACCCTGGAGTTATGGAATACCGTGGAGTCTATACTCACAATCATGAAGAAATTTTCAGAAAAGGCCCTTATCCATTGGGCACGAATAACATCGGTGAATTTCTCGGGATCGTTTATGCCATCGCACTTTTAAAGAAAAACAAACACTTTGATACGGCCATCTACACTGATTCTAGAACGGCAATGGCTTGGGTAAGGAAGAAAAAAGCGAACACCAAATTGTTTGAAAAATACCAAAATCCTGCCTTAGAAGAAATAGTTATTAAAGCCGAGCAATGGTTAAAAAACAATAGCTATACCAACCCGATTGTAAAATGGGAAACAAAATTGTGGGGCGAAATTCCTGCCGATTTTGGAAGAAAATAAGGCTATAGATAAAACTTCAATCGATAATCAGCGTGCACATTGCCCTTTTTAATAGCCTCTAACTTTCTTTTCATGAAACGCTTTTTTAGGGGCTTTACTTTTTCCGTAAACAGTATGCCTTCGATGTGATCGTATTCATGTTGGATGACTCTTGCGTTGATGCCGTCGATGACCTCCGTATGTTCTGTAAAATTTTCATCGAGATAACGGATTTTGATTTGTTTTTGTCGAGAGATATCAGCGGTTACTTTGGGTATACTTAAACATCCCTCTTCATAATCCCAGAAATCACCATTCTCTTCAAGAATCTCGGCATTAATAAAGGTTTTTTTAATGCCTTCATTCTTTTTATCTTCTTCCATCATCTGCTCGGTATCGACCAAAAAAATACGAATGCTTAACCCGATTTGAGGAGCTGCGAGACCTACACCTTTGGCATTATACATGGTGTCCCACATATTTGTCAATAATTGATCTAGATCTTTATAATCAGGGGAAATATCAATCGCTTTCTTTTTTAAAACGGGTTGCCCCAATGCATATATTGGTAATAACATGAAATTATATATGTTTTAAGTAACGTTGCAATATTACAACCGCACTTATTTTGTCAATGTTTCCTTTTTGCTGTCTTTTTTTCTTTGGCATCCCTGATTGAAGTATAATCTCTTTAGCCATAACTGAACTAAAATCTTCATCTGCTCGATCTAGTTCTACTTTAGGAAATTCCTTTTGAAACTTTTTTTCAAACTTCTCTATGTGAGGGGCTAGATGAGTATCTTTCCCGTCTTTGTGTTTGGGCCAACCGATGACAATTTTCTCAACAGGCTCTTTGGATAGATAATCTAATAAGAAATCCATTAGATTTTCTGTTGCTACATAATCTAATGGACTGACAATAATTTGAAAAGGATCAGTGACACTTAATCCTGTTCGCTTTAAACCAAAATCAATTCCTATAATCCGTGCCATAATGCCGGCAAAGATAGAATATCAATTGGGTAAAATAAAAAAGACCCCCTCCAACTTCTTGGAGAGGGGTCCCATCCCAAAAACAGTAATTCTTGGATAGACTTTAAATAGCTATCCTTTTATTTTAGCACAACCATCTTCATTGTAGAAGAGTTGTTTGCTGTTTCTAATGTGTAATAAATAATACCTGAAGTTCCAAGCTCATTCTTAGCTACTGTTACAGTATTATAACCTGCATTGTAGTAGTTTCTTACAACTTTGAGTGACTTACCTGCAACATCAAAGAATGTCATCGTAGCATTACCAGCTACTGGTAAATCAAAACCAACAGTTGTAGTTTCAGAGAATGGATTAGGTGTGTTCTGATAGAGTACAAATTCAGATACATCGTCTCCAAATCTTAGCTCAACATCGAGTAACTCAGCATTTTGGTTATATGCTTCAGCCACTGTATACTCAGAACTGATAGAAATTGTATTACTTATTTCGCCGTCCGCGATGGCTTTAAAAGTCAAGGTGAACATCGTTTCACTTGAATTGACTTTCACTGCATTGGCATTATTCCAACTTGTTGTGATTACACCTTCATTTACTCTATTCAATCCAAAGTTTGCAGCATTCACGTTAACAACACCTTCTTCAGATCCTACATACTCTAGTCGACTTTCGTCGAAGTCTAAAGTAAATTGGTATCCTAATAAGTTGTTGGTGTTATCAGCTGTAAAAGGAATCTCAACAATATCTCCAGCATTGAAGCTCACTTTATCTACATTCAATGAAAGTTTTCCATTAAACCCTCTGAATTCAGCTGTCTCATTGGTAAGATTTACAACAGCAGTACCATTAACGTCACCTGTCTTAATAGCCATGAAATCAATTTCCATGTCACTATTTAACTCTGAAATATTATAGGTTTCAGGTAATGTCACACTTAATGGATCAACATCAGTAAGATCATAAGCTGCATCTACAAATCTCCAAGATTCGTTCTGTGGGAATTCTGTGTAGATTCCTAAGATTAATTTTCTCAATTCAACCAAATCCAAGGCTGTGATATTCTGATCTTTGTTGATATCAGCAGCGATAATTTTGTATGGAGAATCAAGGTCTTGAAGAGTCAAAATATGCTTTTGAATCAGTACTAAATCAAGCGTAGAAACACCATTCATAGGGTCAGTGTTTTTACTTGGATCAACAACATAAGCTCCACCATATTCCATTGCTGGGAATGCATATTCGCCTTCTTCATCAGTCATTTCTGTAACATCGCCGCCTGCTAAGTCAATCTCAACGTCTTCGACATTCTCATCTGTTTCGGTCATTACTCTACCTTGGATATTGGCAACTAAACCACCTGTAGGACAAACGTTCATGTTATCCTGAACATCAATGAAAGTTGTACAATAAGCTTGTAATAATTGTCCATCAGGAGTTACAACAGATGCATAAATATCAACTGTTTGTATGCCCATTGTATTACAGTCAAATGTAATGTTCGTATCAGTAATATCTTCAGAGAAAGAAAGCGTCACTGGGTAACCACATGGGTGGAAAGATCCTTGATCAAAATCAGACGCCCAAGTTTCAATCATTCCCCAATCAGCTGTTCCGTCACCATCAGTATCAACTGGCATTAAATCAATCGCCAATCCATTGATACAATATGGTGTAGGTGCTTTACAGTTAACTACATTAAATAATTGTGTACAAGAAACTGTGTTTCCGCACTTATCTTCAAAAGTCCAAAGTATACTGTGATTACCTATTGGATAATCTCCACTTGCATCTGCATTATTCCCATTTCCAGATTCGTAGTAAGCGCCGTCGAAAGAGCCATCGTTATCAATATCTACTTGTGCAGTCCAATTAAGTTCTTCTGTACAATCATCTGTTGCAGAAGCAGTTAACTCAATGAAACCGTCTTGACAAGTAGCGTCGAATGTGCATGTAGTTTTCTCATCGCAGCTACTTGTTATTACAGGATCAACTGTATTATTAATTTTAATTATTTGTAAGTCAGTCCATTGTGGTAGACCAGATTGACACCAGTCAATGACCGTCCATGTTCTTAATATCTTGAAACAAGCATCACCATTTCCATTGTTAAAAGGGAAGTATGCATCACTCCAATTTGAACCTACAAGATCACATTGATCTTCATTAAACTGTGGGTATCCAATGACATCTGGATGGAAATCAGCACTTGTTGGATCAGCACAACCTTCTAAGGTTACATCTGGCACCCAAGTGATGTCATCTTCTTCGAAAGGATCACTATTAATAAAAGTAATCACTTGTTCACAAGTAGCAGTTCTACCACCATCATCCGTAGCGGTAAATGTTCTTGTGATCGTTCCAATACCACAATTGTTAATATCAGCCACATGAGTTTCTGTCATCGAAACATTACAATTATCAACTGCAGTTGCATCACCAAAGTATGTTGCTAAATTGTCAATATCGTATAAGTAATCACATTCATGAACTACATGATCTGGACATGTAATTGTTGGAGCCAATTTATCTTGAACTTCAACATTTACCATACAATCATTAAAGTTTCCGTAGATATCAATCGCTCTGAAAGTAACCATTAGATCTTCATTTCCTATATCTGCACAACAGAAAGGAACGTACTCGCTAAAAGCATCACATGGATCATCAAACTCAACAACAAATCTGTGTTTAAACAAATCACAATCCACATCATTCCATTTTCCATCTAATGGTCCTGGTTGATAAACAAGAACGCAATTCTCATTACCACCGGCGTTCAAAGGCTCACCTGCTGCCCAATTGGTACTTGTCAATGTCGTACCGTCCGCCCAAATGAAATTTGAATTTGAACTTCCTGGACCTGTTCTATTCAAACCAATCCAGTAATTTGAAGTTGTCGTTACATCAAGTACTTGATCATGCAACCACACTCTTTCCGCGGAAGTTCTAGTTGTTGCCAAATATCCCCCTAGAGCATGAGCTTTTTTTGCAGCGACTGTACTTGATGCTGGTAAATGAGAAAGGTAATAATGATGTCCATTTCTTTCACCCAAATAATCGAAACCTCCAAATGAAGGAATCTCACACTCACATGGATCATCAAACATTCTTTGAGCTACAATACAGCTTAAAGCACAATCATCGTAAGAACCATCATCAAAAGATTCTGCATAGACATGAGCTTCTCCGTTATTGGTTAAACTTACAACAGTAAATTGATCACAAACAGGTACTGGAGCAGTATTATCCACTACAGAAATAGTAAATGTACAGACTGTAGGATTAAGACATCCATCATAAACAGTATAGCTTATTAAGTTATCTCCCATTGGAAGTTCAACTTCCCCACCATTGGTAGTCATTGAACCACCTGGGAAAGAAATATTATACGTAAATGGTGTATTATCACAATTGTCAGACGGTGAAACCGAAGGTAAATCAACGATTGCCGCACATGTTATCGCTCCATGTACAGGATCATGGTAATCACCAGCTGTATTAGTAGTCACGGTCATGTCAGAAGGACAAGTGAATGTTGGTCCAACCTCATCGACGATTTCAATCATCTGAACACAAGTTCTAGATCTTTGTGGATTTTCACAAGACCATTCAAAAATTGTCCAAGTTCTCATGATTTTTGTGATACAACCAATAGCTGACAACTCAGTATCTGCAAATGATACAGATAAATTACAAGCTTGCCCATTTGGAGAAGGCCACAAATCAAAATCGTCAGCATTACCAGGAATACCATCAGGATCTACAAATGGAACTCCTGTATAACTAGGATCAGGATTTCCAGCGTAAGGTCCAGTTTGAATAGTTGGATAAGTACCATCACACAATAAGTGGTCACCATTTGTGTAGAACAAACTAGTAGGACAAACTACTAAAGGATCATTTAAGTCTGGCAATCTCATCACTGTAATCTCAATCATACAGGTGTTTGATACATTACCATAATCATCCATCGCGACATATTCTCTGGTGATTACTCGTATTACATCATCAGTATAAGTCCCGTCACAAATATTTTGAGTTTCTGTCTGACTTAACATAACGATTTCTGGATCTGTATCACAGTTATCCACAACAGTTGGTGAGAAATTATCCAATTCATAGCAGAACAATGCTAAAGGAGCTGCTGGACAAGTTAGCACAGGAGCCAATTTGTCTTCTACAGTTAATAAACCCCAGCATGAATTACCAGAATCATTATCCGTTACAATAACGTGAATCGTCCAACCTAGATAGTCGGCATCAACATATTGTCCTAAATCGTTCGGATTGGTAGGAGAAGGGTCAGTTCCTGTTGGAAGAGGATTTCCAAACTCATCTGTTAAAGTCACAGTATAACCTGTACTACCTGCACAGGAAGTTGCCTGATCATTTAATACCATATCCGGTGTAACTAAAGCTTCGCAATCGACATTGTCGAGCGAAATGTTTGTAGAGCCATTACATGCTAAGGAGCATTGCGCGTCTACTGAAACACTTAGGGAACCAAGTGCAACTACAAGCAGAAATACGAATTTCCATCTTTCAACTTGCCATTTCAAAAACGTGTTCGTTTTCTTCATGAGATCCAATTTTAAGTTATTTAATTCTTTACTGTATTGAGAGAATAGCGCATACAAGTGCACTATAATTCCCCAATGAATTATTAGTTAAAAAAACACACACGGACTTCTTGCCCGCGATTTCTTTGGTCTATTATCAGTAAAAAATTAAGCTGGTTAAGCTTAAAACAGGTTGGTGGTTGTCGCTAGGTTCTTAAAATCGGATTTGGTTACTATAAAGCGGTTATACATTATAGTTTTTAATATACGACAGGACAAATATAAAATAACTTTAATATGTATTCATCATATTTAACAAAAATTTTTTAAATATATTTATGTATAATGTATTACTTATTGCATATCAATAACTTATGCCAGTAGCTAAATTTTTGCAGAGGACAAATATCTACGGTCAAATATGTGCAGATTATACATATAATATATTAACATCTGTTATACAACAGGCAAACATCATTAGATTGATTTGATAATATTAATGAATTAGACTATATGGCTCTATTTACAGCTACAGATTAAAGTAATAGAAGAAATAATGATAGGAAGGAAGTTGGAAGGTAGGAATCTACTATAATAATGCAGCATTGAGGATATCGAGCACTGAAAATAGCAAATAGATAACAGAAGAATAGACAAATAAAAAAGCCCCCCTTCACGAATGAAGAGAGGCCATCCCAAAAACCGATTTTAATATTATCGAGAAGCCGAAGCTTCTCGATATATTTTCGGTAACCGATTACTCGATTACAATCATTTTTTTAGTTGCAGTGAAATCACCACTTTCCAACTGGTAGTAAAGTACACCAGCAACACCTAAGTCACCTTTTTGTACAGTTACCGTGTTGTATCCTCTCTCTCCGTCAGTCTTAATGATTTTCACTACTTGTCCAGTAACATCAAAGATAGTTACAGTAGCAGCACTTGCTTCTGGCAAGTTGAAACCAATCTGAGTAGCACCATTGAATGGGTTAGGCTCATTCTGGAATAATTCGAATGCACTTGCAATCTCAGTTCCTTCATCAGTTCTAACTCCTAATTCAACGTTTACAATCTCAGTAGTAGCTCCTACATAAGCTTCTGCTCTTGTCACATTACTGTTTATAGACATCAATTCTGAAGTAGTTGCAGTTTTGTCAGCTGCCAATACAATAGTGAAAAGTACTTCATCTTTATCAGCACTTACACCATTTGCATTATTCCAACTCATTGTTACAGTGTTGTTGTTCAATACACCAACATTGCTATTAGAGATAGCTAAAGCACCTGATTCAACTCTTGCCAATGTAGCACCAGATAAGTTCATAGTGAACTGGTATCCGTATACATTAGTAAAGTTGCTACTCATTACATCAATACTTACTTCTTGACCAGCATTAACGTTCATTTCATCTATTTCTAGATTTAATGAATTAGAAGATCTAACTTCTGTTGTTGCTGATTGTAAGTTAGCTGTAGCACTTCCGTTAACATCACAAATCTTAACAGCTACAAAATCTTCTTGTGGCATATCCACAGTTAAATTTTGGTAACTCAAAGTTTCAGTGAATGGGAATGGGTCTGTATTATCCGCAAATGTTTGATCTGCGTCAACTAATCTCCAACTTGCGTTGTTTGGAAGCTCTTCGTAGATTCCTAAGATTAATTTTCTCATTTCAACAAGGTCAACAGCTGTTACATCTCCATTATTGTTAACATCAGCAGCGATTACTTTGTAAGGACTATCAAGCGTTTGCAATCCTAAGATATGCTTTTGAATTAATACAAGGTCAAGTGTAGAAACACCATTCATGTAATCATCCATCTTGTTACCAGTTACATTGTAATCAAATTCACTCAACAAGTTCTTAAACTCGTATGACACTTCAGTATTAGTAATAGAACTCATCTGAGGAGAAGTCATTTGATTATTCACTGGAACGTCAGAAATATTCTGCATTTCAATATCGTTAACCAAGTCACCAGTTTCAGTAGCTACACGTCCAGCGATACTAACACCTTCACATTCTTCTCCACCTACTAGAAGAGTAACTTCACAGTAATCTTCATTCAACTTCTCATCCCAAACGTGAATTTCAACATCATTTTCACCACATTGTGTGAATACTCTACCCGCACAGTTTACACCATTCCAGTATCTAGCTGTTCCGTTTAAGTAAGCAGCAGGTACGTTTGGTGGGAAACCAATAGCGTTACTTGAAGAATTATAGTAGTGAGGTACATTGATGTGCTGTAAAGAAGGAGTATAATCGTCAAATGTGAACAATAAGTTCTCCTTAGCAGTACAATTATCAAATGCTCCTAAATCAAAGTCACAAGCCCAAATCTCTACCATATCATTCTCCATAAGCGCAGTGCTTAAGTCAACACAGTAAGGTGTTGGAGCTTTCTTATCAGTAACCATGAATGTAGACTCACAAGATCTTACATTACCACATCCGTCAGTAACTTTCCAGACCACAACGTGGTTGAACATACTATTTTCAATAATAACACCAGAAAGATCAATTTTAACTGCTTCACCAGATTCAGTTGCCGCAACAATTTTTCCTGGGATTCCGTTTCCGTCACCATCAGAATTCACATTTGGATTCTCATTTCCAAAGCTTGTAAATTCGTGATCAATTGTTCCGTCAGCCCAAAGGTCAACAGTAACATACCACTTCAACCAAGTTGAAGAATCACCAGAACATCCACCATCATCAGTAGCGGTTCTGAATAACATCACATTGTTGTTAATACAGTTTTCGTCAACCTCGAACATTTCGTCGTCACAAGCTTCGAACTCAGGCTTCTCAACATCGATGTACTTGATAGTTTGAACTTGAGTCCAGTAACCTGGGATCAAATCATCATCATCCGCATCTGGAACTGTATTTAAATCAGGATCGTTAGCATCAAACTGACACCAGTCGATTACAGTCCATTCTTTTAATACTTTGTAACAAGCACCTTCTTCAAATTCGAAAGTATCAATATCAGTAACAGAAGCAGCAACTAAGCTACAAACTGCATCATTCCAAGATGGCTCACCTAAGTTAGCATCACATCCATCACTTGGATCAAGAGGATCATTTTGTCCAGGCTCTCCAGTGAAATCTCTAGGCCAGTTAATGTTTCCATCAAAAGGTGCAAGAGGAGTTAAGGTAATCACCTGAGGAGCAGCACAGAAATATCTAAAGTCTTCTGCATCTCTTTCTCCATTACAGTTGAAATCAATCCACCAGAATCTAAATACAGTACCAACACCACAACCGTCTACATCAGCTACATCAGTAAATCCAGTACAAAGCTCTCCACAAAGACCATTAGCCGTAGCTACACCAGTCATGTTAAGATCTTCATAATCCATATTACAAGCCAATACTACATCAGGAACACAGTTGATTTGAGGAACAAATTTGTTCTCAACTCTTACGTTAACCCAAGTTTCATTGTAGTTATCACCAGCAGAACCAAATACTCCATTCATATCACCATCATCCCATACTCTCATCCAAACAACAACGTTGTTCCAATCAACAGTTGTTCCATCAGGATAAGTATCAGTATTTGCAGCAGCTCCAGATGAGTCATAAATATCAGCACAACAGAACTTAACAAACTGACCACCATCAGGATCACTACCTGAGTCATTTGGATGTCCAGTATTATCATAAGTAGTATTTCCAGAAA
>JAHDCZ010000060.1 GCA_020629615.1 Saprospiraceae bacterium | reverse complement strand
AAATTGTATCTTGTCCTTTATAATTGAAGAATTAAAATGACAGAACTAATCGAATATATAGAAAAAAGTATTTTTCTATCAGATAACCTTATAAATGATCTGAAAGAAATTACTAGTGAAAAAAATGTGGAGAAAGGAGAATTAATTCTTAATGAAAATTCGAGTAGAAAGATTCAAGTGTTTGTTGCAAGTGGATGTTTAAGAACCTACTTCAAAAAGAAAAATGGTAAGGAATACACCTTACAATTCGCAACAAAAAATTGGTGGATTAGTGATTACATGACATTGTTTAATAAGGAAAAATCCCTTCTCTGTATAGAAAGTCTTTCTCATTCAAAAATCATGATCATTGAACAATTACAACTTGAAAAATTATATTCAAAATATCCTGAGTTTGGCTTAAAACACAGAATGAATCTTCAAAATCGAATTGCAGCTTTGCAAAAAAGAATCTTTGGACTTCTAACACTTAGTGCCAAAGAAAAGTACGAGAAATTCCTCACAGACTACGAAGTATTCGAAAAAGTAATTCCAAATTATCAAATCGCCTCCTTTTTAGGAATAACTCCAGAAAGTCTAAGCCGCGTCAGAAGGGAAATCGCTACATCGTAATTTCTTACCATAGATCAATTTTAAATACAATCTGAATACTGAACTTTGTTCTCAAAATCAGTACAATGGATTATTTAAATTTATTAAATCGTAGATATGCCACTAAAGCCATGAATGGCAAGATGGCTCCTCAAGAGAAAATTGATAACATTTTGGAGGCAATTAGATTGGCCCCAACGTCGAGTGGTTTGCAACCTTTTGAAGTTTTTGTCATTACGGACAAAGAGCTGAAATCAAAAATTAAAGAGATCGCATGGAATCAATCCCAAATAACGGATTGTTCCCATCTTTTGGTTTTTGCCGCATGGGATCACTATACCGCAGATAGGATCAATCACATGTTTGATCTTACCAATGAAATCAGGGGATTTAAAAATGAAGGTTGGGAAAATTATCGCCAACAATTATTATCCAATTATCCACAAAAAGATCCTCAGAAGAATTTTGAACATGCAGCTCGCCAAACATACATCGCTTTTATGTCTGCAATTACACAGGCGGCAGCCGAAGGACTCGACAGCACACCCATGGAAGGATTTGATGCAGCTGCGCTTGATGGGATTTTGGGTTTGCAAGAAAAAGGATTAAGAAGCACTTTACTTCTACCGATAGGATACAGAGATGAAGACAAAGACTGGTTAGTTCATCTTGTAAAAGTCAGAAAACCCCTAACAGAACTAGTCACTATTATATAATAAAATCAAACAACGACGATCATGTTTAAAAAAATACTAATAGGCATAGCAATATTTCTTCTAATGGCTTTCATTGCCTTCAAAATATCTACGAGACCAACAGTTACTGAAGACGGTGCTTACATCCCTTCTCCCCTAGCCTTAAAAATCGCAGTACCTCCTTCTACTGACTTTGATAATACAACCTACGATAAACCGCATAGAGGAAACAAGAAGGTATTAATGGTTTGTACTGAAGAAAGATACATGACCATGGCCAATGGTAAGAAGTTCTCCACTGGAAATCATCCTGTCGAAATGATGGTTCCGGCCATGCATTTAAAAAATGCAGGCTTTGAAATAGATGTCGTAACACCTACAGGAAAACCAGTAGCAGTTGAAATGTGGGCTATGCCAGAAGAAGATGAATATATCAATTCTTTCTATCCAGAATTCAAGAAGAAACTAGAGAACCCAGGGAGTCTTTCAAGTTTTGTGCAAAGTTCCATGTCGGACAGTACGGACTATGTCGCAGTTTTTATACCTGGAGGACACGGAGCAATGCTTGGTTTACCCACTAATCAGGATCTTAACAAAGTGATTCAATGGAATTATAAAAATGACAATTATATGTTAGCGATCTGCCATGGTCCTGCAGCTCTTCTCGCTGCCGGCATGCATGGCAATAAAGATTCGTATATCTATAATGGCTACAAGATTGCTTCCTTTCCTGATGCGGTTGATGCGCAAGGCCCAATGATAGGTTATAATCCAGGAGCAATGCCATGGATATATGGTGAACGATTAAACAAATTAGGTGTGACTATAATCAATGAAGCAGCGGATGCAACTGTACATATGGATAGAAAATTAATCAGTGGGGCTAGTCCGCAAGCTGCTAATGCGTTTGGTAAATTGGCAGCTACCGAACTTTTAAAAGCGTTAAATTGATCATATATAAGAAAATTAATGGTCAGTTCGTCATTGGAAATGTATGAAATACTCTGCTTGCTTTGAATCCTATGTTCTATTCAAGCCTAATAATGTCCGTTTCTTTATCCATTTTGTCCGTTAGATAGGAATTAGGGTAAATCCCAAAATTTCAATTGGTTTCTTTGTACCGAAATCAGATTTGTTTATTTAAAAATTGAATATTGACATGAAAAATCTTTATCTAATTCTCCTTACTTTTTTCACTTTTTCTACAATGAGTGCTCAATCCTTGGTTGGTATTTGGGAAACGGGAGAAGACAATACTATAATTGAAATCACTGAAGAAAACAATGTTGTTTCTGGTAAAATATTTTCTTCTGAAAATTCTGAAGTAAAAATTGGAAAGCAAATCCTAAAGGATGTAAAATTTAACGAGGGTGAATACAAAGGAAAAATGTACGCCGCAAAAAAAGAAAAATGGTATGATGCTGTTTTAAAAACCAAAGGAGACGAACTTGAAATAAAAATAAAAGTGGGTTTCATGAGTAAAACCTTAAAATGGAACAGAAGTAAATAACCTATCTGATGGATCGAATTATTTCTAAAAAGTAAAAATCAGACAATATGAATAAATTTTTATTTTTTGTCTTATTTATAATAATCAACACTCCGTTATTGGCACAAGATTTTGAGCTAATGAGAGTTGAAACCTCGTTCTATCCAAAACAATCCATTGAAGATTCGAACACAAATGGTGAAATAGGTTTTTTAGAATGGAGTGGACAATTTGCTATTCCTCAAAGATTCAATAAAAATAAAAAGACCTTGCTGATTCACAAGTTTGCATATTCCAATTTAAAAGTGGACGTAAATACTTCCACAAATATGGGATTGTTGGAAAATGACAAACACTATCATACCGTTTCGTACAATTTAGGTCTAATTCGAATCATTAATTTAAAATGGAGGATACTCATGAATGTGAATCCAATAATAGCCTCGGATTTACAAAAAAACATAAATCATGATGATTTTCTATTTCAGGGAAGTGCTTTGGCATTGTACTCAAAAAATAAAAATGTAACATATGGGTTAGGGGCTGTTTATACTAATCGCTTTGGTCGACCTTTGGTTATTCCTATGGCAATGTATAACTACAAATCCCTGAAAATGAAATTAGACATTGTATTACCTAATAAACTCTCTATCATGTTTAATACCCTGAATAGAACATTCTTTTATGGCTTTAAAGCCCAATTGAATGGCGGTTTATTTAACAATACAAGTGATTTAAATATAATCAATACTGCAATAGATGAAGCGGGATATAGTAGATTAAACATTGGACCAGCGTTATCTATAAAATTGAAGAACAATTTAAAAATTCATTTAACTGGCGGAATGGCCGTTGGTAGACGAATGGAATTTATAGACTTTAACGATGAGACTGTTGACAGAACGCCAGAATCAGGTCCATTTTTCAACCTTGGGTTTACTTTAATTCCTCAAAAAGGAAACAATTAGAAAGCTAGATAGAATTAATCGAAACAAGTATTTCAATTTCATGAAATATGGATAAAATCAATACCAAACGCATTGACAAAAAGCTTGAAAAGTTTGATAACCGCGGAATTCAAACCTTGTTTCGAACCTTGTCTAGAAACCATTACAACTTGTTAAAAATGGTAGACAATAAAGCAGGAATAATTATTACTATAAATTCTATTATTATTTCTTTAGCCATGGGATCTCTTTACGTTGGAACGAATAAAGTTCAAGCGAATATCGAAATTCATCAAATTAGATATCTTATACGTTCTAGTATAATTTCAATGACCATTGCGGTTGTCAGCATGTTACCTCATCGCTATATTGGAAAGCGCTTTAGAAATAGTAATTATAAAGGCACATTATATGCTCAGAATTTTTCAGGGATGACTCTGACTGAATTCAAAAACAATTTATATGACGTAATGGAAACGGGATATAAGCTTTACGATGAAATGATAAATGATCTTTATTTTTTAGGTCAAATTATTTCGTATAAGCAAAAAATGGTAATGGCTTCTTTTATGGTCTTCCTTTTGGGGTTGTTTGGAGCCCTGCTATTCAAATGATTTCGATATCAAAAAACATGACTACCAGCAAACATCATCCACTCATAAAACTTATAAAATGAATAAAATGGGAAACCTAAATTTGAAAAATTATTTGTCCATTGTTGGATGCCTTGCATTATTTGCATCATTACCTTCATGCAATCAAGCTCCTAATAATAAAGTAAACAAGAACACTCACCCATTGAGCTATCATGGAGCCTACTGGGTTGCAAATATAAAAGTTCCTGAAAAGCCTATAAAAATGGAAATTATTAACGACATGCATATCGATACTATGTCCAAAAGGGTTACAGTGTATGCCCAAAGTAGAATCCTAGGAAAAACTGTTTCTCCTCCTCAAGTTAACCCTGGCGAATGCATCGATTCCAGAAATGGCAAAGTCTGCTTTCACCCAAATGCAGTTTACCTAAATGGCACTGGTAAAGAACTGACACAAGCCGATGGCACTGGCGATTGGTGGATTAAACATTCTTGGATTTTAGATGGTGAAGGATATAGGAATTGGGAATTACCTCCCTTAGAAGATTACGGAGAAGGAGAATGGGTGGAAGGTAATTTGTTGGAAGACGGATTAACTATGAAAGTCGGAGTGAGTGATGAAACGAAATCTGGATTTTTCAATTTGCGAAAACCTGTATTCGACAAAAACGAAATTAGTTATCAAGTCATTCGGTACGAACCGAAAAATTTGGATATCAAAACTGGGCCAATAGATAAAACTCCAACTATTCGATTCACAATTGATTTTAAATGCAAAGAGGCAAAAAGTGCATTTAACAAGATCGTAAGAATTTGTCCTCAAAAATAAAAATCAGTCAAGGGTATAGCTATGAACAGAGCGTTCAAGATAATGGATTACACAAGAGATGGCTATCCAGATTATTTACCTCAATAAGAACATGACAAAAACAGTAATTCAAGAAAGAATAAAAATTGAATTGGAAGAAATCGGCTATAATTCTGAAGATTTTGTGACTAACGCTTCACTGGCTCTAGACCTTGGACTAGATTCAATTGACATAGTGGAATTAGTTCTGAACATGGAGCTTATATTCAATCTTCAAGATTACATAGATATTGAAAACATTAATACCATTGATGATTTAATCCATGCTATACAAGTTAATTTGAAACGAACGACATGATTTAATTTTGTGTTAATTACATTTGAATTATTAAACCTA
Organism: Saprospiraceae bacterium; assembly: GCA_020629615.1. GTDB lineage: Bacteria > Bacteroidota > Bacteroidia > Chitinophagales > Saprospiraceae > JAHDCZ01. The sequence goes on along the minus strand of JAHDCZ010000060.1, from coordinate 12,630 downwards.
GCTTATGAGAACACTCCTATTTACGCTATTTCTAATGAGTATTACTCATTCCTCCTTTGCGCAAAAAGAGACAAATATTAGTATAATCCACGATGGGCACCGAGGAGATAATGAATTTTTAAAATTGGTTAAAAAAGAAATTGGCCTTCTTTTGGATCAACGCTACAACGTAGGCTTTATTGATTACAATATTCAAGAATCTAATCAAGCCATATCCGCAATTATCAACACGGCCTTTCAAGACAATTCCAATGTACTTATTACATTAGGATTTAAAGCCGCAGGAGCATTAGAAGGATTTGAAGAATATCCGAAACCGAGTATTTCAGGAATCTCATTACAACGCTCGAACGAAGAATCTTCAGGCATTGATAACTATACTTTAATTCAGAGTCCGTTTTCGATTGAACGTGATTTAAAAGTCTTTCAATCCATTTATCCGTTTAAACATTTGGGTATATTTTTGCAAGCTGATGCCCCTGAATTTATAGAAACGTATTTAAAAACTTTTGCTAAAGGATTTAACATCCAACTTATACCCATAACCGACAATCCAACTCAGGATTTGAATCAATTAAAAAAGGAGGTGGATGCGATATATTTTTTACCGAATCTCTATGACGATCAGGCCAATCAACAAGCATTGATTGATGGAATAAATGAGAGAAAATTGCATTCCTTCAGTCTCATAGGGCGTGATGATGTAGAACTCGGAATATTGGCTTCTATTTCATCTTCAGATTATGTCGATATATACGCCCGGCGAATAGCATTAAATGTTATGAAAATTTTGGAAGGAAAAAACCCAAAGGATTTCCCAATTAAAATCGAAGGTATAGAAGACGATTTTGTTATCAATGTAGCTACAATGGAACAATTGGGAATTTATCCACCTTTTGAAGTTCTGAGTCAAGCATCGTTAATCAATATAGCACCTCAAACTGGCAAGAAATATACTTTAGAGACTGCGATAGCAGAAGCGTTAAACCATAATCTATCCTTACAAGTTGCTCAAAGAAATGTTGCCTTACAGAATACCGAAATAGGTATAGCCCGGTCTAATTTATTACCATCAGTCGATGCAAATACAAACCTAATTGCACTTGATGGAAACTCCGCTGAGCTACTAAAAGCGGCAAATCAACTCACACCACAAACAGAGTGGACAGGTAATTTATCACTGACTCAATTAATCTATTCTCAACCAGCATGGGCCAATGTGGCGATTCAGAAAAATTTGTTGGAATCGGAAAAAGCAGGACTTCTATCTCAGCAATTAGATCTAGTTCTGGATGTATGCACCGCTTATTTTAGATACTTACAAGCACAAGCAAATCTGACCATACAGAATATGAATGTTCAGACCACTTTGAGCAATTTAAACATTGCCAAAACAAAAGCCAAAATCGGGACAGTAAGCAATGCCGATGTATATGGATTCGAATCTCAATTGGCTTTAAATAAATCCTCACTCAACGATGCCCTTACGGTAGTAGAACAAACGAAAATAAGTTTTAATCAGCTCCTTAATCATCCCTTGGACGAAAGTTTTATTTTAGAAGACACTTCAATTGATTCGGACATAATATTTTTAAGAGATAATCGAATTCGAGAAACGATTACTAACAGTTATGACTTCAGAAATTTTTCAGAATTCCTCATCGAGACCTGTCTAAACAAAGCACCTGAACTACGTCAACTTCAATGGGCAATCAAAGCGCAAGAGAGATCCTTAGATCTAAATAAAAAAAGCAGATACTTGCCTCAAGTCGGTTTGCAAGCCAACTTAGATCAAACTTTTGGAAGATATGGAACTAGAGCGCCAGATGAAGTTTTCGAATTTCAAGGCATTGATCCCTATCAACCTACTTGGAATATTGGACTTAATGCAAGTATTCCAATCTTTCAAGGAAACTTGAGAAATAAAAAGATCGAAAAGGATCGAATATTATTGGATCAAATTCATATTAATAGATCTTCTCTGGAACAGCAATTTGCCAGTAATATTCGAATATCCCTAGAGAACTTGGCAAATTCGTTTAACGCTATCCAATATACAGAACAAGCGAAAGAATCGGGAGATAAATTTTTAGCCTTAGTTCAAAATCTATATCGAGAAGGGGCAACCACCATTGTTACATTACTAGACGCCCAAAACAATGCCGTTTCTGCTCAATTAGGAGTCGTGTCCTCAAGATATCAGTTTTTAATTGACACCATAACGATAGAACGATTGATCAATAGTATATATCTCCTATCTACATCAGAAGAAAGAGAAAGTTTTGTCAATGATTACCTCACTTTTTTAACCAGCAAGAAAAATGATAAATAAAAGAATAATTTATATCGCTTTGGCCTTAGCATGGCTTAGCTCTTGTAATAACAATAAAACGGATAATACAATTATCCAAAGTGTGCGTCCGGTAAAATATATAAAAGTAGGTACAAGTAATTTGAAAGGACAACATAGTTATACAGGTTTGGCTAAAGCACAACAAGAAGCCGGCTTAAGTTTTAAGGTCGGAGGTACCGTTAGCAGTATCAATGTCAAAGTAGGTGAACGTGTAACAAGAGGACAATCATTGGCCTCTTTGGATGCTACGGATTATCAAGTCAACTATACGCAATCCTTGGCAAGTGTAGAAAATTCGAAGGCCCAGATAGAAAGCGCTCAAGCGCAATTGGAAAATGCCAAAATCAATTATGGTGCTGCTGAAGCGAATTATAAGCGTTTTGAAAAACTATATGAAACCAATAGTATTTCTATAAGCGAATTCGAGCAAGCCAAGTCAAGCTTTCAAGGAGCTGAAGCTTCTTATAAAGCAGCTAAAACTCAAGTAGAAGCGGCTCAGGCAGGTCAAAAATCATCCGAAAGCATCGCAAGATCTGCTTCTAATCAAGTGAGTTACACAAGACTAACAGCTCCATTCGCAGGTGTTATTACAAGAATAAATGCCGAACCGAATGAGCTTGTAGGACAAGGGAGTCAAGTTATCGAAATTAATTCTTTAGGTAACCCTGATGTAGAAATAGGCGTGCCTGAAAATGCTATTTCCGAAATAAAAAATGGACAGAATGTTCAAGTGACTTTCAACTCTCTTCGGGAACTTACGTTCAATGGTAGAGTGCATGAAATAGGTTACAGTTCTGCTGGGACGACTTATCCTGTTACAATTCGATTAACTGACAACGACGAAAGAATTCGACCGGGCATGCCGGCGAATGCAACTTTTACATACGGCGAACATCAAGCCTCGGAGCCTGCTTTACTAGTACCTGCAAGTGCTGTAGGAGAGGATGACAAAGGCAATTTTGTATACTTAATTCAAAGTACGAATAACAACTATGTCTGTAAAAAACAAATCATTCAAGTGGGCAAATTAATGGATGCAGGCTTTGAGGTCCTTGCTGGAGTCAAAAATGGAGACTTGGTTGCAAGCGCTGGGCTTAATGTCCTTAGTGATGGAATGCAAGTTACCCTTTATCAAAAGAAATAATTCTACAGTATGAACTTAACAGAATTTTCCATAAATAGAAGTCGAATTTCTATTTCCATATTTGTACTGTTGGCTGTATTGGGAATGACAATGTACTTTTCTTTACCGCAAGATAGTATGCCTCCTTATACCGTACGAGCAGCGACCGTCGTGGCTCAGTTTCCAGGCGCAAGCCCTGAACGGGTAGAAAACTTAGTAAGCCGTAAAATTGAAGAAAAGATTCAAGAAATACCTGAACTAAAAGAACTCAGTAGTCAATCAAGATCGGGACTGTCCGTTGTAACCATCATATTAAAAGATGAAGTACCTCCAAATGAATTGCAGTCCATTTGGGATAGAGTAAGACGAAAGTTGAATACCATCAAGTTTCCTGATGGTGTACGATACAATTTACAAGATGATGACGTAGGAGTTGTCTATGGGATTATGTTAGGTTTGGTTTCAGATAATACGATTAAAGGTGAGATGGAATATTCTTATGCTGAAATGAGAAGCATAGCAGATGAGATTAGAGATGACATCATAACATTGGATGATGCGGCCAAGGTCGAAATCGGTGGAGCGCAAACTGAGCAAATTATCGTTGAATTCGACAATGCGAAAATGTCCAGTTTGAATATAACAGCTTCGCAAGTTCAAAATATACTTGCAGGAACCAATATATTATTTTCTGGTGGAGAGCTAAATATTGGTGCCGAAAGGATCATTATTGAACCTACAGGTAATTTCAATAGTGTCAATGACATTCGAAATACGATTATTCGTTCCTCTAACGGTCAATCCCTTTTACTACAAGATATTGCAGAGGTTACACGCGGGTATAAAGAACCTGAAGAACAAATCATTAAAGTAGATGGGAAAAAAGCTTTATCTCTTTCCATCGCGCTGAAAGAAGGTGCGAATGTGGTAAAACTTGGTAGTATCATTGACCAAAAAACGAAACAGCTCAATAACAAGATGCCTTTGGGATTAGAGCTTAGACGACTATCTTCATTAGATTACTATGTGGATAATGAAGTGAGCAATTTTGTGAGCAACCTGATACAAACAGTAGTCTTAGTGCTTATCGTCATGCTTATTTTTTTAGGGTTTAGGACAGGACTAATTATTGCCTCTTTGGTGCCCATGGTTATATTGGCTACATTTCTATTTATGAACATTTTGGGTCAAGGCATCAATCAGGTATCCTTAGCAGCCTTGATTATGGCGCTTGGACTAATGGTAGATAATGGTGTTGTGGTCGCAGAAACCATTTTGGTCAAATTAGAACAAGGCATTAACAAATTACAATCTGTCAAAGAAGCCTGTGATGAATTGCTCATTCCATTACTCATTTCAACTTTGACAACTTCGGTTGCATTTATGTCTTTTTATTTGGCTGAAGGTACAATGGGTGATATTGTAGGCCCTCTATTTGTAGTTATTTCAATTGCATTAATTTGTTCTTGGTTTTTATCGATGACCATGGTAATGATGTTGTGTTATTACTTTTTAAAAGCTCAAAAACAAGGAGATAGCAAAACAAGCCTTGTAGATCGTATCATTATTTATTTGCGAGACCAATATGAAAAATTGATTAATGTTGCCTTAAAACATAAAATCATTTCATTGATTGCAGTTTTTGGTTTGTTCTTTGGTTCACTGATGTTATTCGGTAAAATTCCATTTTTATTCTTTCCTGATTCAGAAAGAAATTTAATTACTGTTGATATAAAATTGCCCCAAGGAACGCGATTGGAAACAACTACAAGTGTGGTAAATAATATTGAGAATTACATCATACAAGATTTACAACTGAACTCCAACAGGAAACGAGGTGTCATCGATTGGTCAGCATTTATTGGTAAAGGTCCAGAATCTTACGACTTGGGTTACAGCCCGGATGAAGCCAATGCCAATTATGCTCACATGTTGGTTAATACGTCGTCAGGGGATGACAATGGTTATGTTATTGGGAAATTAGATAGTTTTTCATTTGCAAGTTTTCCTACAGCAGATATCAAAATAAAAAGACTAGGATCCGGAGGAGGCGGAACGCCCATTGAAATTAAAATTTCAGGAAACGATGGAGATGTATTATCTAGTATTGCTGAAAGCGTAAAAGACAAACTAAACCAAGTTCAAGGCACAAAAAATGTCAAGGACAATTGGGGCCCAAAAACTAAAAAAATTGTTATCGATATTGACCCAGTCAAAACACAGAATGCTGGTTTGATGAACCAAGACATTGCGGTTTCATTAAGAACTGCATTAAGTGGTTATGATGTTGGTGATTATCGAGAAGGTAAAGATAATCTAGATATAATCATGCGGGATCGAAACCACAATGGTGTCAAGGTCGAAAATTTGGAAAGCGTCAATATTTATTCTCAAAATTCTGGTGCAAATGTCCCTCTTTCTCAGGTTGCTGAAGTGGACATAATTTGGGAATTTGCAAATATCCTTCGGATGGATTTAAGAAGGAACATAAACGTGTCTTCGCAAATAAGGGAAGGTGGCAATGCCAATACTATTATGGCAGAAGTCAGCCCTTGGCTTGAAGAACAATTGCAAAATCAATGGCCGCAAGGTTACACCTATGAGTTAGGCGGTGATGCACAGAATTCCGCTGAATCCATGGGTGCTGTGGCAGCTTGGTTGCCCTTGGCATTCTTTATTATTGTTCTTTTACTTATTATACAATTCAATTCATTTCGAAAAACTCTAATAGTTCTGATGACAATTCCTTTAGGAGTCATAGGAGTGATTTTGGGTTTATTGTTTTTAAATTCTTATTTTGGTTTCTTCGCGTTCTTAGGCATTATTTCACTTGCTGGTATTATTATTAATAATGCTATTGTCCTCATTGATAGAATCGAAGTAGAATCGGATAAATTCTCCTCATTAAAGGAAGCCGTCAAAGAAGCTTGTTTACAACGATTTCGCCCCATTATGTTAACAACTTTTACGACAGTTTTGGGTATGATTCCTCTTTATTTGGGTGGAGGATTGATGTGGGAACCATTAGCAGCAGCTATAATGTTTGGCCTTTTGTTTGGAACTGTCGTTACTTTAATATTTGTGCCCGTAAGTTACGTGTTAATGTACAAAGGGTAAAAGCATAAAACAATGAAGGCATTTTTCGAAAAACATTTTGAAAACCCCAACTATCTGTATTTCCTAATCAGTTTAGTATCTATGCTGGTTATACCTCCCTTTGCCTCTATGATTACTTTTGGTAATCTGTTAACGGATTTTTCTTTTGGAATGGTCATCTTAATGGCTTGTATCTACGCTTCAAAAGACTATAGAGATTTAATACTCCTTGCATTTTTAGGAATATGTGCGTTTATCATGTTTTTACTTTATCAAAAGACACATCTTATTTCTTTTTTCAATCCACTTTTTACATTACTCTTTTTTGGTTTGGTGTTTGTTAGGCTTATGCAATTTATTTTTCAAGCCAAACCAGTATCCAATAATGACATTTTTGCCCTTTGTGCTGGATATCTAACCCTTGGAATTATATCAACACCTTTTTTTTACGTACTGGACATGCAACTTCCCAATGCCTTCACCTTACCTCAAGGAGCTGACTTTTACGATTTACTTTACTTTAGTTACATCACTCTTACAGGAGTGGGATATGGTGATATTACACCCGTTCATCAAATCGCCAAATCCATTGCTCTATTATTAGGAATAATAGGACAACTGTATTTAGCTATCCTGGTAGGAATTATCATCGGAAAATACCTTTCCCAAAATAAAGAATAAATATGGATCTTGTTTTCTAAACTCAATTTATACATGAAATTTATTATATCCATATCACTGACTATGTTATTACTTTCTTGCAATCAAAACGCAGATTATAATTTGTCCGATAAAATTCCAGAAATTGATAACATTCGTGAAGTAAAAATTCTTTCTGCTTTTTTTGGATTAGACAATGACTTGCCGAAATCAGCTTTTGGCATTTCGCCTAAAGCCCCTAGTAAAGATGGAATGCCGATCGTATTTTCTCATGAGTTAAAACCATCTACTTTAGATGCATCTGACTTTAAAATTACATCCAAGAATGGAGAAATTCATGAAGTAGATGTTGTTACATTCAAACCTGCTATCGAAGCCTATGAATTGAGAACCGTTTTATTAATAGGTAATTATGGAGATGCTCCAGACAACGAACCTGTTGAAGTAGAGATTATTGATGAACTATTAGCCCGTAGTGGTCAAAATTACGAAGGTCATAAAATCAGTGTCACACCTTTAAACCAAGGTCCCTTTTTAAGCTATGCCGAATACTTTTCTATAGATGATGAATATCCTTATATTGAAAAAGGAAGGGGTTGTGATTGCCCTAAAAACACAACTAGTGTGATCCGGACGGTATGGGCTGGCGGCGTACGCGCCATGAATGGAAACGAACTTGGTAATAGGGAGTTGAATCGATTTACCATTATTTTAGAAAACCAGAATGGAGATAAAATAAAAGTAAATCCATTTCAACTCGCAGATGTTGGTGACAATGATAACAATATAGATTTGTGCATAAACAAAGAAGGAATTCCTATTTCCGTCCAAGTAAAAGAAAATACCGCTATCGACCCAAGAGATGACCCAAATGATTTTACGGAGATCCAAATACTAAGCAGATGGTAATCCGTATTTGAATGGATTTTCTCAGATACAATATTCTACCTTTATACTTTTCAATCGAATCTAAAAAGTGAATACAGAAATACTTCGACGACTAGTTTTAAATGGGTTATTGGCTTCTCCAATAATCTCAATACTGATATGCTCTCCTATATACTTAATTAAAACCGAACCCCAAATTTCTTTTTTTAAGATATGGCTAAGTTTGACAATCGCAACTTTATTTTTGTGGAATTTTCAAAGTGTTATTATTACATTTTTTAAAAAGAAAGGATTCAATAAATGGTGCTACTTAATCTTTATGATGATTATAATTATTGCATTTGTGGCATTAACTACTCCTTTTATTATTAAAGAAAATGAATTTTTCAATTCATCAACCGCAACAAGTATTTTACTATTAAGATTTTCTTTATTGTCCGCCTTAAGTTTGATGATATATTTATTCTTAGATCTAATTTATTCACAACAGGAAAAGATTGATTTGCTTATTGAAAATGCAAATCTTAGATACAATAATCTCGAAAATGACTACAAACTTTTGAAGGCTCAAATAAATCCTCACTTTTTATTCAATGCATTAAACATTTCTAAATCAATGATAAAAACGCAGCCTAAAAATGCAGAACGCTTTATCATTCAATTATCTGAATTTCTAAGAAATTCACTAAATAAAAATCAAAAATCTATTTCTTTAAAGGAAGAATTGGCACATGTCCAACAGTACGTTGAATTGCAAAAAGTGCGATTTGAAAATACTTTTGAATATTCTATTGATGTTGACAACATCCATCTTGTCAAGAAACTCCCGCCTTTTAGTTTGACCACTTTAGTTGAAAATGCATTGAAACATAATTCATTTTCAGAAGAAGCACCCTTGAATATTTCAGCTCGAGTAGTTGATGGATTTTTAGAAGTTAAAAATAACATGAAGTCAAAAGTAGGAGTTGTATCTACCCACACTGGATTGTCTAATTTAAGCCAACGTAGTAAGATGCTTTCTGGATCTGACTTAATTATCGAAAATGATAATCATTTTTTTATTGTAAAGATTAAATTGATAGAAAATGAATTATGTTATAATTGAAGATGAAAAATTAACCGCCAAGGATTTGGAGTTTTCTATCAAGGAATTAAGACCGAACTATACACTTCTAAAAAAACTACCATCCGTCAAATCAGCGGTAGCATACTTAAGAAAAAAACCTCCTATTGATTTAGTATTCTCCGATATACAATTGACCGATGGATTAAGTTTTGAAGTATTCAAAAAAGTACATATATCAACACCTGTAATATTCTGCACGGCATATGATGAATATGCCCTGAACGCTTTTGAAGCAAATGGAATAGCATATATTCTGAAGCCATTCACAAAAAAAAACATCGAAACAGCAATCAATAAATTTGAAAATCTGACACAGAACAAAAAAAATAAATTAATTGAACTACTAAAATATTTTGATCAATCCAATATCGCGAAAACCAATAATAGCGTATTGATACATCAAGGCGAAAAAATAATTCCAGTCAATCTAAATGATGTAGCAGTGGTTTCTTTAAAAAAAGGAATAGTCAGACTTCATACTTTTAAAAACGAAGAATTTATTGCATCTGAAACCTTAGAAGAATTTGAAAAACTAGAATATCCAAATTTCTTTCGTGCCAATCGCCAATATCTTGTTCAAAAAAAGGCAATCAAAAATGCGGTACGATACTTTAATCGTCGATTAGTTCTTCATTTAAATCTTTCATTGAATGAAAAAATAATTATCAGTAAAGAAAAAGCTCCTTTGTTTCTTAAATGGTTGGCTCAAGCTTAAAGAAATCCAATAAAATTTCGACTTATTTTCTTCTTACATAGAATATTTGAAATGGTACAATAATACTATCAAGTTGTTTCAGTTTTTATTCAATAATTATTCTTCTTCAAAAGATAATAATATCTTAGAAAGAAATAAACCTCATTCCTTCAAGATTTAAAAAAATTATTATGGACGGCAATATCATGTATTTATTTCTAGCAGCACTAATCCCTATGATCATCGGTTTCCTTTGGTACCATCCAAAAACATTCGGTACTGTTTGGATTAATCAAACTTCACTCAAACCAGAGGATTTAGAAAAAGGCAACATGCTTCTCATTTTTGGATTGAGTTATATTTTTAGTGTGATGATTGCATTCGTACTCAGTAGCTTTGTAATTCATCAAGCAGCACTTGCAGGTCTTTTTGTTATGGATCCAGAATTTGCTCGAGAAGGATCCGAACTCAATACCTACTATACAGAGTTTATGGCCGAACATGGTACTAGACACCGATCATTCGGACACGGTGCTGTGCACGGGATCATGTGTGGAATCTTTATGGTTCTACCAATTATTGGCATCATCAGCTTATTTGAAAGAAGAACTTGGAAATATGTTTTGGTCAATGCAGGGTACTGGATAGTAACCTTAGCTTTAATGGGAGGAGTGATTTGTCAATTCCTCTAAAATGAAATATTACTGCTCTTTTTTTTTCATTCTTTTATTTTTTTCGCTTTCGCGGAATGAAGCCATCAGTCAGGACTCCAGTTGCGATTCTACTCGATTTCGTCAATTGGATTTCTGGATGGGTGACTGGGAAGTAAAAAACAAAGTCAATGGTCTTAAACTTGGTGATAATTTTATCCATCGAGTAGCAGATAATAACTTCATCATTCAAGAAAATTGGACCGGAATTCTTGATGACTATAGTACAGGTTTTCATTACTATGACTCCTCTATAAATAAGTGGAGACATCGAAGAATCGATCACAGGGGCAACACCATTGACTTTACAGGAATTATGACAAAAGATACCCTTATATATCATGGTACATCTATTCATCACAAGAGTAAAGCAAAAACAAATCACCGCATCACAATTTCAAAACATAAGATTATAGAAATTCATTATCTGTGGGAACAATCCGTCAATGAGGGACCGTGGAATGTTGTAAAAAATGCTCAATACCTAAGAAAATTCAATCCCCTAAGAGGCAAAGGCAAAAAATCCATTTATAAATATTTAATGGAATCTCTCGAAGACCAAAACCATGATATGATGACTGATCTATTTTCGAAGGAAGCCATTATGGTCGTCGATAATGAAAAACTCATTAGTGGAAACCAACAAATAAAAAAATATTACAAATCCTTTTTTAAGCAACTCTCTTCTCGAAATATTAACAACACCAACTTCAACATTGATCCGATTAAGACCATGACTATCGATGATTTAAATATACATTTTGGTTATTACATGTTTATTTTTGAAAATACCAGTGGTCTAGAAGAAATACACGCCGGAGCATTTCAAGCTTCTTTAAAAAAAGAATCGGATGGCTATTATCGATTCTTAACATGGGCATCAACGCAAATCACCAAAGAAGATATTGTTTCTATGATTTTTTACGGAAAATGGTAAACACAGTTATGATCCGTCCAGTCCAATTGAACGACGCTGCTGCTATTGCTGAGATATACAATCATTACATCTTGCATTCGACAGTGACTTTCGAAAAAGAAATTGTCTCTTCAGAGCAAATGGCGCATCGAATTTCAAACCATTCTTCTCATCATCCTTGGTTAGTCCTGGAAGAAAATAAAGCCATCATCGCTTATGCTTTCGCAACACCTTGGAAAGGAAGAGCCGCTTATCAACTCTCCGTTGAAACAAGCATCTATTTATCCTTCAATCATCAAGGCAAAGGAATTGGAACGAGGCTTTATACTCAACTGATAGAAACATTAAAACTCAAAAACTTTCACAGCCTATTAGGAGGGATTGCATTGCCCAATGAAAAAAGCATTCGATTACATCAAAAACTTGGCTTTAAGAAGGTGGCACATTTAAAAGAAGTAGGATACAAATTTGATCGCTGGGTCGATGTCACCTATTGGCAAATACTCTTATAAAGTAAGAAGGGATCAATCCTTTCGATTCATCCCTTCTTAATATTCTATTTAATTTTTCTTACCAAATTTTCACCCGCTCTTCCGCTGGCAAATACAGCTCACTTTCCTCCTTTACATCAAATGCTTCATAAAACGCTGGAATATTTCTTACGACTCCATTCACTCTAAAAATTGCTGGTGAATGCGGATCTGTACTTACTTGCATTCGTAACGATTCTTCCCTTGCCTTGTCTCTCCATGCCTGTCCCCATCCCAAGAATACCCTCTGCACGCCGGTAAATCCATCCATCACAGGGGCTTCTTTACCATCCAAACTCATTTGGTAAGCCTTCAAAGCAATACTCAATCCTCCTAAATCTCCAATGTTCTCTCCAAGCGTAAACTCGCCATTTACATTCAGATCATCAAAGACTTTAAACGAATTATACTGTTCTACTAAGGCATTGGTTCTATTTTTAAATTCTTTCTTATCCTCTTCAGTCCACCAATCTCTCAAAACTCCATCGCCATCAAAAGTACTTCCTTGATCATCAAAACCATGACCAATCTCAT
>JAHDCZ010000001.1 GCA_020629615.1 Saprospiraceae bacterium | reverse complement strand
CTTGAATTTGGTCAGTATATGCTAACAATTACTGATTCGAATAATTGTAATTACATTAATACTTTTTTTATTAATCAACCCCCAACTCAAATTTCAGAATCTATCTCCACGCCGGATACGATTTGTTTTGGTGAAAATAATGGGCAATTATCAATAAATCCTCAAGGTGGTACTCCACCTTATTCCATTCTTTGGAGTAATAATGCCACAGGTTTGACATTAACAGATTTACCAGCAGATGTCTATACAGTGACTATTACTGACGATCGAGGATGCGAACAGATCGAATCAAGCGAAGTTCATGGCCTCGGTGAAATTACGATTAGTCTTGATTTGCAATCACCAGGTTGTTTTGATGGAATTGATGGTTCGGCTTCTATTAGTTCTATAAGTTATGGAGCGACGATAGCGCAAATCGATGATTTTAGCTACGCTTGGAGTAGTCAGTCTACCAATACCTCATCTTCTGTGAATGGCTTGCTGGCGTCCAATCCTTATTTTGTAACTGCGGAAGATGGTTTTGGATGTCAAGGTGTTTTGGCTTTTGAACTGACCCAACCCGAAGCCATACAAATAGTTCTGGTAAATTCTGAAGATATAAAATGTTTCAACGGTGCCGATGGTGTCATAGAAGTTGAAGCAATTGGTGGAACGGGGCCCTACACATTTAAATGGGGACAAGATGCCTTTTTTCAGGAAGGGAATATCGCAAGTAACCTGCCTGCTGGAAACTTCAGCGTTTCTGTGACCGACGCTAACGGATGCCAATCACAAAACAACTTCGTATTGAATCAGCCAGTAGATCTAGAAGTTGACTTCAGAATTTTTGATGTACTCTGTGCAGGTGAATCAGATGGTGAAGTAGAAGTGATATTGAGTGGTGGTACACCACCGTTTAATTATTTGTGGTCCACACAATCTGATAATTCGATAATCTCAGGTTTGAGTATAGGAGAGTATTTTATTACTATTACGGATGCCAATAATTGTATGTTTGTCGATTCTGTAATGATTAATCAGCCAGAAGATCCAGTAGATTTTGATTATGACATTAGTCCAGTTTCATGTTTTGGAGGTCGTGACGGAGTGATCGATTTTACCGCTTTTGGAGGATCAGGCATTTATGCCTATAGTACAGATGGTTTGAGTTTCACAGGCTCCTCAAGTCAAGTAGGAATTGAAGCTGGAACCTACACCATCTATGTCAAAGATTCCAATGGCTGTGTTGATAGTATTCCAAATGTCCAGGTACCAGAAGCTTCTGAGATACAAGTGGATATTGGTCCAGATGTTCTTGTTAACTATGGAGCTGATGTCAATTGGGAGGCAAGTATTAATAATGGTATCGGATTATTTTCTTACCAGTGGAACAGTTATAACGAAAACCGATTAACTTGCCAAAATTGTGAAACACCAATATTGCAAAATGTGATTGATGAAATGATTGTTGAATTGATCGTTACTGATGAAAATGCTTGCACCGGACGCGATGAAGCCATTGTGGCCATTCAAAAATATAATTACGTTAGAGTACCTAAAGGCTTTACGCCCAATGCAGATGGCATCAATGATATATTAAATGTATTTGGACCTGTAGGGACAAAAATCAAGTCCTTCAAACTTTATTCGAGATGGGGTGAATTGGTTTTTGAAGCCAATGATTTCTTAGTCAATGATCTTACGGTAGGATGGGACGGTACTTTTAAAAACGAACCAATGAATCAAGCATTATTTGTTTGGACCGTTGAAGTCGAATATATCGATGGTACTACCGAATTAGTAAAAGGAAACACAACCTTAATAAAATGATGAGATATCTTACAACCATAGTGATGATAATATCTTGTTGTTTTGTTGCACAAGCTCAAGATCCTCATTACTCACAGTATTATAATACTGCGCAACATCTGAGTCCAGCGATGACTGGAGTGTTTAATGGTAAGTACAGACTCGGAATTGCTTACAGAGACCAATGGAGTTCTTTGCTTAATGCAGTTTCGTTTAAAACGATGCTGGCTTCTTTTGATATTAAGTATCGTATGGGCAAATCTGATTTTTTTGCGCTAGGTATGAATATGTTGCGTGATGAAGTCGGAGAAGGTCGTTTGAATCAAACGCTTGGACACCTTAATGCTTCGTATATGAAACAGATTGCTGGTTCAAAATATTCTAAAGCAAAGCAATACATTGTTCTTGGTCTTCAAGCAGGAGCTGGACAAAATTCTCTAGATTATGGTAAGTTTTGGTTTGGTCGACAATTCAATGTGGCTGCTCAAACTATTGAAGATATTTCAAGCAGTGGCGAACCCAATGCGCTTGATCCAAGTTTACAGTCTAATATTTATATGGATTTGGGATTGGGTCTGATGTGGTATGCACTCTTTGATGAAAACAATAGTGTCAGTTTCGGATTTGCCATGAATCACTTGAATAATCCCGATATTTCATTGACTGATTCTGGAGACTTATTGCATAGAAAATTAACAGTTCATGGGAGTGCTCAATTGACCTTAAATTCAAAATGGAGTTTGATGCCTTCTACCGCTTTATTTTTTCAAGGACCCTCATTTCAGGCAAACTTTGGATCGTACATTCGGTATACTAAAAATGATCGTAGAGAAATAGCGGTAAGATTAGGATTCTTTGATCGAATTGCCAAAACCATCGATGGATTTCATATGGATGCGATTATTGCAACGACCATGTTGGAATTCGGAAATTTTGACCTCGCTCTAAGCTATGATGTGACAAGTTCGGATTTGGCAAACGCAAATTCAAGAAGAGGTGCCGTCGAATTAACCATTAATTATATTGCGCCTATGGGCGAAAGGAAAATGCAAATTATTTGCCCTAAGTTCTAATTACATAACCAAGCTAATTCTGTGAACTCCCGGCTGATAGGTTTTTGTAAACAACAATTTGATTTCTTCATAGGCATTTTTGTTCTCTACAAAGTTCAAATCATTTAAATCGATGATCAAAATAGGGAAGGATAGAATGTTTCTAAAATATTCGAAATATGAATTTTGAATTTTTAGTAAATAATCACTGGTAATATCTTGTTCATATTCTCGTCCTCTTGTACCAATGTGTTTTAACAAGATGTCGACATTCCTATGAAAGTATACTAATAAGTCAGGTTTTGGAAAACTTTGATTCAATACATTAAACATCTTTTGAAACAAACGGTATTCCTCTTCTTCCAGATTCTTTCGAGCAAACAATAAGGTTTTCATAAAGAAATAATCCGAAATCGTGAAATCATGAAATAGATCTCTATGCAATAAGTTTTTTTGTAATTGCTTGTGACGTTCGGTCATGAAAAACAATTCCACCGTAAATCCAAATCGCTCAGGATCATTGTAGAAAAGTGGCAAAAAGGGATTGTCAGTAAACTCCTCTAAAATTAATTTACAATTGTATTCGGCCTCAATCATGCGGCAAAAAGTAGTTTTCCCTGCCCCGATGTTACCTTCTACAGCGATGTAATTATATGGGAAGTTTTTTTGCATGTTAGATTCGTGAAACTATTGATTGATCCGTACATTCTTCCAAAAGTTGATCGATAGATTTATTCTTTAAAGGATGAATAACAGCGCCCGCAATCTCAGCTAATGGAGTCAAAGCAAAACTACGATTTTCCAACTCTTTATGCGGTATTTGAAGCTCCGGATCCTTAATTATTTCTTGATCCAAAAGTAAAATGTCGATATCGATAATTCGAGGACCCCACTTTTCTTTTCTCACACGACCGTGACTGTATTCTATTTTGTTAATAATTCTTAATATATGATGGGCATCTTCATCGGTTTCGATCGAGATCACTTGATTTACAAAATCATCTTGGTCAATTTTACCCCAGGCCTCTGTCATATATAAGCTGGACTCCTTGGTGATGCCAATTAAATGCTTGCATAATGATTTCTTTGCCTTTTGGATGTTTGAAATCGCATCACCAATATTTGATCCTAATAGAAAGTAGCAGGTTTTCACTTATGAGTTGGTTTAGAACAAACCGTGAATTTAATCATTAATGTGATATTTCATAAGATCTCTTTTCTTTTGCGACTTTCGTCGAATTTGAAATGACTTCGAAGGAAGATTGTTTTACTAAATTGTTGGTATTTATTTATTGGAATGAATACGTGTAGAACATACGTAAGACAAAATCAAGGCACTGATCAGCATCGTTAACAATTTTAGAACATAGTTTCTCGTTTCGGCGAAAGCCAATAAAAAGAAAAACTTATAACAAATTTAGTGAATGATAATCCTCACTTAGAACTCATGATAATTACAAGTGAATGTCCCATTTTCAACCATGATGATCTGATCATTCACATTTTTAATCCAAAACGAAAATTCACCCTCGATTTCGTTTGTTTCAGTGTCCAATGAGCTAATCAAAATGTAATTGTTATGATCACCAACCAAACTTTCTTCATCGATATTTGTGTCGTTGTAAGTATACTCCAACGCTGAGAAATTGATGAATTCATTCAGTGATCCTAATTCAGCTCTCATCATCAAATTCGGTCCCTCTCCAAATAATCGTAAAGTAAATATTAAATTATTTTCATCCAAGGCTGCTCCAATACCACAACTGGAACCATTTGGTGTCAAAATTTCACCCTGGTCAGCTTGGACCTTTGTTTCAAAAATGTTGTCGCCATAAGTATAAGAAGCATAATCACTACTACAGTCATGAACGAAAGTGTCATCATTTGGAACATCAGAATCAGAACAACTAACAAAAACAACTAACAAAAGGCCAACGATCGAAAATGGTAAAATTTTCATAGCAATAAATTAGATTAAAAATTGTCTTTTTAAATATACCGAAATTATAGTTTAACCCGGATTATTCATTAGAACTTCGTTATGAGACTTGAAAGGCCAATAAAATATGAAGTTTTGGAGCTGAGGCATAGTCACCACTATGGTGAGGTGAGAAAACTTAATGAAATGGTATATTTTGCAGGCATTTCTGGTCGGAATAGATTTTCTAATGAATAATCCGGGTTCATTAACCAATCAGTATATAAAAAATAGCCCGACTATAGCTTATTATAATAGTCGGGCTTGATCAGATTGAATAAGGAGTATTTAATCTTTATGCACAAAAGCAATTACTTCTTAATGGCATTCAAATACTTAGCCAATTCTTCCTTAACCTTCGGGAATAAGAAAAATAATCCTATCATATTCGGAAATACTAGTCCAAGAATCATTGCATCGGAGAAATCTAATACCGCACCCATAGTTGCAGAGGCTCCAAGAACAACAAAAACTAGAAACAATATTTTGTAAGACAAATCTGCTGCTTTTCCTCTTCCGAACAAATACTTCCATGATTGTAAGCCATAATAGGACCAAGAAATCATAGTAGAAAAAGCAAATAATACAATAGCGAGAGTCAATACATGTCTGAACCAAGGCAGTACCGAAGAAAAGGCCATAGTCGTTAAGTCAACGCCTCCAATCGATTCTCCTGTGGCTGCTAGAATAACACTACCTCCTTCACCATTTCCATACGCAAATGCACCATCCATATTGAAAATAATTATGACGATTGCCGTCATGGTACAGATAACCACTGTGTCAATAAAAGGCTCCAACAAAGCAACAATCCCTTCCGATGCTGGGTATTTCGTCTTTACTGCGGAATGTGCTATCGCAGCTGATCCAGCTCCCGCTTCATTGGAAAAAGCAGCTCTCTGGAATCCTACGATTAAGACACCAATAAATCCACCAACGGCTGCATCTGCACTAAATGCTGAACTAAAGATGAGTCCAATCGCATCATCAATGTAACTGAAATTTGAAAATATGATGATCAAACAAGCAATGATATAAGTCACCGCCATAAAGGGGACGACTTTCTCTGTAACATTAGCAATTCTCTTGATTCCTCCAATGATTACGATTCCTACCAGAATAGCCATAATACATCCAATGATAAATCCAGAAGACCCTCCGTCTAATCCCAAAGCAGTAGTGATTTGTTGAGTTGCTTGGTTAGATTGGAAAGCATTTCCTCCCCCAAATGATGCCCCTACACACAAAATGGCAAAAAGACCACCCAATACCTTTCCAACTCCAGTGAATCCCATTTCTTTTAATCCTCGAGACAAGTAATACATAGGACCACCGTAAACGGTTCCGTTTTCATCAACATCTCTGTATTTGACACCTAAAGTACACTCCACAAATTTTGAAGACATTCCTAAAAGTCCACAAACGATCATCCAAAATGTGGCGCCCGGGCCACCCAATGCAATAGCGATTGCAACACTAGCAATGTTCCCTAGACCTACAGTCCCAGATACTGCTGTCGCCAAAGCCTGAAAGTGATTTACTTCTCCATCTTGTCCTTCTACTCTAATCGTATCCTTTATATCCCCATCAACCACATTTAAAGTATCTGTTGTCACGGGATCCGCACCGTGCTCAACATCGTCGTACTTTCCTCGTACAACATTGATGGCTAAAGGAAACTTTGAAATGTTAATAAAACCAAAGTATATCGTAAAAAATCCAGCTCCAAATACCAATAACATAACAACAATAGGCATTCCACCGATGTCATAAAGAATGGTTTGAATACATGCGTCAGCTATGGGTCGAAAGGCTTGATCGATTTTCTCATCTATTCCCTGTGCAAAACTTAAAAATGGTACAAAAATAACTGCGAATACAAGTGATAACTTGCGCAAGATAGGATTCATATTACGTAAAATTAGTTTCCGTTAAGGTATCTATAATTTAGGAGTAATCAGAATGGTGAACACTCTTTTTTTAGGATCGTAGAACCAAAGGCATCAATATTACTCAAGTAATACTATAATTTACCATACAATTCGCCGCCTTTAGCAAAAAGTTGATCCACTCGCTTATCCACTTTTGTATCCGTAATCAGAGGTGGAGCATGGTGAGGTTTAATCCTTGAATCGATGATCAGACTTCCCTTACAAGCCCAGTGTTTATATTCAGTATAACTTTGTACTCCATAAATATCATGACTAGGGTTTGCCCTTGTAAAACTGACCCAAAGAAAGTTATTCAAAGTTTGAGCGGTAAATGGCGCATTATCGCAAACGATAATCAAAGGCAGACCCTCCATGTCGTAGTTTTCCAAGTGACTCGTGAGTTGTTCCATTTCTTGCGCTGCTAGAGTGGCACTTTCATATGGCTTTGTCGTGATGGCAAGAATTCCTTTTTGGACAAACGCTACTTCTTTAAATATGTTTGGAAGAAAAAAATCATGGGGTAAATCATGACTTAATGTACGGAGGTCAGGACCACAGCAGGCAATTATCACTTTGGAACCACTATTCCAACCGTCGCCAGAATAATCTAGCGTATCGATTGTAGTTTTTGTTTGAAAATGAATGTCTCTATTCCAGTCAACTTTCCGTAAAACATGATCAAAAAATTCAGGAATACGATGAACACTAATATCTTCGTGCTTGTCCTTAGCAGCGATGAATAGAAACTTAGCCAAGGATGTTTGTCCTGAACCTAATACTCGATTGGCAATGGTTAGTATTTCTTCTGGTTTTTGATCTCGGAATGGCATATATCGTTCTTGTCCCAATGCTAACAAAAGGGGGTGAACTCCAGCCGCATCGACGGCATTAAGTTCTAAAAGTCCTGGGAATTCTACCGGAGCCATTTCCTTAACCAGTTCACTAATCATATAGCCAAAACTACTGTCTTCTTGTGGTGGTCTTCCCACGACAGTAAAGTGCCAAAGTGGGTCTTTTTTATGGTAAACATCATCAACTTCCATATATGGAAAATCGTGTTCAAGACTGTAGTAACCCAAATGATCTCCAAAGGGACCTTCAGGTTTTTTCTTGCCTTTTTTCAATCGTCCGGTAATTACAAAATCCGCATCACTTGATAAAATATGACCTTTTGAGTCCTTATAATATTTAAAACGTTTTCCGCCTAGCATGCCTGCGAAGGTCAATTCTGACAATCCCTCAGGGAGTGGCATAATCGCGGAAAGAGCATGAGAAGGAAGTCCTCCAACAAAAATTGAAATGCGAAATTCTTCATCAGAATGATTATAGAGCTGATGATGAACACCGATGCCCCTATGAAGTTGATAGTGCAATCCAATTTCTTTATTCGGTACATATTCATTTCCAGATAACTGGATTCGATACATTCCGAGATTTGACTGCATGATGTTGTCACTCTGTGGTGGAAGAGTAAACACCTGAGGCAAGGTCACAAAAGCCCCGCCGTCATCCGGCCACGACTTGATTTGAGGAAGTTGATCAATCGTAGTTTTATTCTTAGCGATATTGGGAGTCCACCAAGATTTTCCCGGAAGTGCTTTTAAAGCAACCAGGGGGCTTCCAATATACCGCATTGGATTTTTTAACACTCTCGTTGGATCGGCTTTAATTTCGATCACTCGACTTACTTTTTCTATTTCATGACGAAAGATGAATCGTGTTCTTTCAAATGTCCCATACAAATTTGAAAGACCTTGAAACGGACTCCCTTTAATGTTTTCGAAAAGAAGTGCTGGTCCCTTATTATTATAAAATCGTCTATGAATTTCTGCGATTTCCAAATTGGGATCAAGCTCAGTTTTTATCCGAAGAAGCTGTCCAGACTTTTCTAGATCTTGGACACAATCACGTAGAGATGTATACATACGATAAAGATATATCAGATAAACACCACAGTACTCATTTAGATCAAAAAAAAATCAACGAAGTAATAAATGATCGGTTTTTTCCTTTCGCGTCCCAGCGAAAAAAAATTATAATCTCTCGAAACACATTCTTTCAATTAATAAATCACTTGTATGTAATTTTCTTAATATATATTCGTGTATTATTTACATGGATTAATCAAGACTGATGAAGCAATATCACAAATTACTCAGACACATTTTGGATAACGGCGTAGAGAAAAGTGATCGTACAGGTACTGGGACTTTAAGTTGTTTTGGCTATCAAATGCGATTTGATTTGTCGGAAGGTTTTCCAATGTTGACCACAAAGAAGCTTCATTTAAAATCCATTATTCACGAACTACTTTGGTTTCTGAAAGGGGATACCAATGTAAAATATCTTCAGGAGAATGGAGTTCGTATTTGGAATGAATGGGCAGATGAAAATGGAGATCTAGGACCGGTTTATGGGAAGCAGTGGAGGAGCTGGCTTTCGCCGAATGGAGAAGTTATTGATCAAATTAGTAATGTGATGGAAACGATTAAAAACAATCCAGACTCTAGAAGGATGATTGTCAACGCATGGAATGTGGGGGAGTTATCTGAAATGGCATTGACACCCTGTCATTGTTTATTTCAGTTCTATGTCGCCAATGGTAAATTATCTTGTCAGCTTTATCAGCGATCGGCAGATACTTTTTTAGGAGTGCCCTTTAATATTTCTTCCTATGCTTTACTAACTATGATGATGGCGCAAGCTGCTGGATTGGAAGCAGGAGAGTTTGTTCACAGCTTTGGAGATGTTCATTTGTATTTAAATCACTTAGATCAAGCGAGATTACAATTGACAAGGGATTTTAGGGAATTACCACAAATAAAAATAGACCCCAATGTGGAGTCTATTTTTAATTATAAATTTGAGGACTTCGAGTTAATAGGATACGATCCGCATCCACATATTAAAGCCGCAGTATCAGTTTAGATCTTGGTAAACTTTAATACTTCTGTAAAGTCATTATTGTTTAAGGTTACCAAATAAATACCATTTTCAAAATCACGGATATTTAGCTCGATAAGTCCATTGATTCCAGCCTTGATGGTTCTTGTTTCTATGTGTTTACCATTAATACTGTGTATGGTCAATTCATAATCTGATAAGGTAGTACCATTTACTTGAATGCTAACATTGTCCGAAGAGGGTACTGGATATATTGAGAAAGACAATTCACTTAAATCATCATTTCTTCTCAATACAATAATATCAGAATAATCTGTTTTGCCATCAATGTCAACTATCTTCAATCGATAGTATGTTTTGATTGAAGGATTCATATCATCCACGGAGTATTCATTCAATGCATCCGAAAAGATATTTCCTTCCACTCGTCCCACTTCTGTCCAATCATTGTATGCATCCAATGATTTTTCGACAATCATAAACTCATTATTGATTTCAGAAGAAGTTGTCCAGTTTAATCGATTGAATCTAGTTTTAATCTCACCATAGAAATCTACAAGACTCACTGGCAAGGCACCAAGGGCATCATTGCCAATTCCAGCGCCACCTCCTGAAAAAGATGGTACTGGGAATTCACCATAATGTCCTGTACCATAGGTTCCAGCAACATATGAACCAGGATCAAATTCTGAATAAGATGCTGAAGATACTAATCCGTGACAAGCATTTCCTCCAGCAGTAAGATCTTCATCTCCTGTAGCATCAACTTTATAATGGGTGACAGCAGCCTCCGTCGCAGCTGCATAACCAGCAGCAACAATTCCTGCACTCATATCCGATAAATCCATAGGTCCGTAGTAGCTTCTAATATTCATTGGTGCTGACGGCTGCGTAATTGGATTTAAATCCCAAGTTCGATTGGTTACTACCCAGTCGATCTGATTGATAAGATATGGACATCCGCAGCCAAATGCAGAGCTTCCCAAGTTAGTATAACCTGTATTTCCTTTAACTTCACAAGTTGAAGCGTCAATTCCTACCCAGCCAATATCTTGTGATCCTTTTTCTACAGAAAGCAATAATGAACCGTTTGTAGTATTGACATAATGAGTCCAACCATTGGCATCTCTTCCTTCCCAATCAGCCATTACGGTACCTGCTCTTGATTCTACTTGAGTAATCGGAGTGTAAATGATATCAAACACTACATCGCCTCTGTCATCGTCGGTTTTACCATCCAATTGAATAAAATATTCATTACCTGGCACTACCATGGCCGTCGTTAAACTGTTGTTATTGTTTGCCGCTCCATGAAAATCGTCGTTTGCACTGATGAAGGTTGTGGGTGGGGTAGTACCAGAACCACATCCTCCTTCCCAAATAGCCACCTGCGTATCCCAACAAGAACCAAGCGTACTCACTCTTAATAATCCCATTGGTTCTGATCCGGCAGGGACGGTTAATTTATACCACACATCTCTTCGGTTGGTGTTATCTGACCATCCTCCAAAGGTATTCGTACCAGTATGACCTAGAGTAGGTGTGGCCGTACCACTTAGTGCATTAAAATTTGATTTCATAGTTGCTGGACTAGCACTTCCACCATTGATCAATGAAGTGATATCTAAGGCACCAGAGCATTCATCATTACTGATACAATCTGGACAAACTAAGGTTCCACAATTTGAAGTATTATCACAAGTAAGGCTAGCTGTTGGCGTTAGACAGGAAGCAGATGCATTGGCAATTCTATCTTGCATATAACTTCGTGGACCGGATTTATTGCCGGCACTTCCGTCGCCATCACTGAACCCGTTGGCAAAATCGATACCAGTAGCAGTCAAATGACAATAACTCATAATTGTACCCCCACCAGCAGGTTCACCAGGTGTATTTGAACAAGACCCTAAAGATCCAGTTTCTGGATATCCAGCATTATCACCACATTCATCAATTTTCTCATCCGCATTATTCCAGAAACACGCATGA
The DNA here is from genome assembly GCA_020629615.1 of Saprospiraceae bacterium. Classification (GTDB taxonomy): domain Bacteria; phylum Bacteroidota; class Bacteroidia; order Chitinophagales; family Saprospiraceae; genus JAHDCZ01. The sequence goes on along the minus strand of JAHDCZ010000001.1, from coordinate 66,790 downwards.
GTATGAGGGGATCCAATGTTATGACCCATTTCGTGCGCTACCACTTCGACATTCCAAGAAAAACTTGGTACACTAGGTGGATTGCTAGAACTCATTGATCCGCTCACAGCATATGAGTAAGATGGATTGCAAAGCGTACTCGCCCCGCTCCATGCAATTCCTCCACCAACATTTCTTGTTGAAAATAAATGAGCATGTCTCCCTTTATAATCTCCGCCCAAATTATCAAAAGCATATAACATATCTAAAGTAGAAGTCAGAGAAGCATAAGGATCGGTACAATTCCAAATTTTAATTTCAGCAACATAAACATTCATATCATCGTTACAATACAAGGTTATTACTTCGTTACAAGTAGCCATAGCCCAATTAGCGGTAGCGATAATGCTACTACCATTTTTAGTGTAAGAATCATTGTCACATTCTATATACATTGGAATAAAATCACCTGTTCCTGCTCTATTTTCTTCCTCAACGGCATCAATGTTTTCTTCCATTACATCTTTATATAATTCAGGATGTTTACCTATTTCACACTTTCCGGGACTAGGAACTAGAAAATTCCGATCATTATAATGAATATATAAATCATCTTTGGTAGCATGCAACCAGTTATTTCCTTCACCAAAAGAATACATGATTTTATAGTCTTCTTCAAAAATCGTAAGAACCGCGATAGAATTTGGATAGCCATCTACATAGCCTCGATAGAAAATTATATCATCCCAATTTGAAAAAGCTTCACCAGTACTGGTACGTACCAACATATTTGGGTCTCTAATATCCTTTTTGTAAAACTTTAGGACATTGGAGTTTGTTCCAGCAATTTTTACATGCAATATATCTGGTTGCTCTTCTTGCAACTCAGTGATCGCTACTTCATTTTTTTCAAACAGCTCGTATTGGCTATAATAATTTGATAAATCCAAACTATGAACGATTTCATTCGTTGGAATGGATAAAGTTTTAATACTGACAGGCTTATTTTCCGCTTCAATTTGATAGCGTTTGTAAAGTCCTTTTCCTTCTTGTGCATTTAAATTAAATAAGAGTAAACCCAAGAGGAGAGTTAAAATTGTGTGTTTCATTAAAAGTTAGATTTTGCAATTGTCCAATAAATTCATTTTCATTGATACTCAGAGGGAATCAAATTTAAAAATTTTCAACAATTTTCATGGTAAAAAACTGGATTAATATTAATTATTTACATATTATTTAAAATTATATGTTTATGGAGATTCTTTTATGTTACAACGATTTTTTTGATTATCCCTTGCTAATGTTCGATGATCCTTTGATAAGTCAATTAAATGGCATTTTGTTATCAATAAATCATATTTTTTAATAAATCCTCCAATGGATGGGACGAATGCAACGTTTATATAGTCATATAAAGTAAAAGCTTTTAGCAAGCAATATTTTTAATTATTAATAGTCGAATAAATTGTCGTCAAGAGTATGTCCTTTTTAATACAATCGACAATCTTTATTTTGTACTTTTAAACTTATTAAATAATAGAATTTATGAGAGTATTTTTCACCGTGCTAATCTGTTTTTTTAGCCACATGTCAATCGTGGTTTCTCAGCAAACGGGATCTTCAATTTTTGATAATGATGTCTTGCATGAAATAAAAATAGAATTTGAAGAATCTAATTTCTGGCAAATACTCACTTCTAACTATGATTTGAATTACCCTGATGTGCCCTACATTATGGCAAACGTAAATATTGATGGCGAACCTGTAGATTCTATTGGTGTAAGGTTGAAAGGATTTTCGTCTTATTGGGGTTCTGAATTCAAAAAGTCAATAAAGCTCGATTTTAATGAGTATATCCCTGGAAAAAGGTTTGATGGATTAAAAAAACTAAACCTAAATAATGGAGAAGGGGATCCTTCTATGAACAGAGATATGATTTGCTTTGATGTCATGAGGAATAATGGAGTTCGTGCCCCCAGAGTGGCTCATGCAAAAGTATTTCTAAATGATACCTATTGGGGCGTATATTCTTTGGTTGAACAGATTGATAAAACTTTCGTAAAGGAAAATTTTCAAGACGGAAATGGTAATCTATTTAAAAACATTGGTTGGACCCAATTACAATATAATGGAGACTCTCCAAATGATTATGTGGAGGAGATCGAACTAAAAACAAATGAGGATGAAAATGATTGGTCTGGATTCCTAAATCTGGTCGATGTAATTAACAATAGTACAAATGCCGAATTCAAAGAACAAATAGGAGAGGTCTTTAATGTTGATCTTTTCTTGCGAACTTTGGCAGTTGATGTTGTGACAAATAATTGGGACTCTTACATGGATCACGGCCGTAATTTTTACATATATGAAGAACCAGTTTCTGGTAAGTTTCAATGGATCCCTTGGGATTATAACCTAGCAATGGGAGGAACTTTTGCCAATTCATCCGGTGAATGTGATTTTTTTCCTGATTTCACGAGTTTTGGAGGAGATGATAATACAGTAACTTTCAATGATCAAACTTGGCCAGGTCCAGGAGATGCATGGCTGTGGGATTTTGGAGATGGAAATACTTCTACAGAACAAAATCCTGTACATTCTTACGAAAACCCCGGGGTGTATGAAGTATGCTTTACAGTTTTCGTAGGTGAGAATTGTGAACAAACTTATTGTAAAGAAGTCGATATTACCACATCACCTTCACAATGCAATAGTATTTTAAATGGGACCTGTCCTTATCCTCCAGATGACGAGATATTTTTACAGGTGATCAATTTTGCACCAACCTGTTGTACGGGATCTTGGACTTTTGATTGTCAGGATCTTTTTGATGTCTTATCCAATAATGATGGCGGTGGATTTTCTTTTCCAATCGATATGCAAGATTCTGAAAAAGTCTTAATTCAGAGAATCTTGAATGTCCCAGAGTATCGTAGCGATTATTATAAATTGTATTGTGGAATTTTACAAGATAATTTTACTCCAGAAAGAATTTTTCCAATGATTGATCAAAATGGTGATCTTATAAGAGATGCAGTTTATGAGGATGATAACTATATCTGGAGTACTGTTGATTTTGAAAATGATTTGGATCAAGGATCGAATTATGTTCCCGGATTAAAGAAGTTTATTTCAGAAAGAAACCCAGAACTAGAAAGCGAATTAGAAGAATTGTATGATTGTAGTCTAGTGGAAAGTGATTATGAATTTCAAGATATTGTAATCAATGAATTTGTTGCTTCAAACGCCGAAGGAGGTGAAGCAGATGGTAATGGAGAATTTGATGACTGGATTGAACTATACAATACTTCGAACAAAAATATTGATCTTACCGAATTCTACATTAGTGATACCTCTGATTATAACACAAAATGGAAATTTCCACCGGGAATCGTAATGGAGCCCAATACGTATTTAATTCTCTGGGCAGATAATGATACAGAACAAAATGGATTACACACCGATTTTAAACTGTCCAAAAACGGAGAAGAAATATACCTCTACTATAAAACCGAAGTGATGGATTCTCATGTATATGGTGAACAAGAAGTATTGAAATCATCTTCTCGGATACCAAATGGAACTGGTAATTTTACGATCACTGAGACAACTTTTGGTTATAATAACGAAGGAGTTAAAACCAATGATCTAAATTTGGAAAATTTAATAATTTACCCTAATCCAGCAAATGATTTGATTAATGTTTCGTGGACTTCGAAAGGAGAGAAACTGGGTGTTTTCGTCTATAATATGTTAGGCCAAGAAGTTTTTGCTACATCGGATCCTGATGGACAAGTTCAAATTGATGTAACTTCTTGGAATTCTGGCGTCTACAATATCAATATCACTGATCGTGATGGAAATAAGGTTACAAAAAAGATGATTGTTCAAAAATAGATTTGACTTTAACTATTTTAGATGTGCATTATTTGATTTTTTCAAAAGCGCCAACGAAATTTCTATTACACATATTTAGACTAGATAATTTCTAGATAGATGGGAAGACTTTGTGTGGTATTTAAATAATATATTGAGCATCATTTATGCCAAGTAAATAACAGATGAAAAATTTTATAACAGTAGTTTTATGCTTGATTCTATTCTCTGGTTTAAAGGCTCAAGAAGAAAAGCCTTTGCGAATTGATCAAGAATTTTGGATGAGTTTTGGACTAGAAAAAAGTATTCTGAAAAAAGGAGTGGTTTTTGCCGAGTGGGCAAGAAGGTTTGAGGATCATCGTACATATGTTAAAAATACTTTCGTAGAATTTGGAGCTGAATATGAAGTGCTTCAAAATGTAGACTTTGGTATTTCATTTAGACGTGTTGACCGAGGTGAAGAAAAGGAGCAAAGAGATAGATTATCACTAATTGCTAAATATAAAATCAAGCTTTATAATTTCAACCTGAGTTACCGACTAAAGGGTGAAAGAACGTGGGAAGACTTTAACCCCACTACCAATAGAATACGTAATCGGATCATGTTAAAATCAAAATGGGATCAATTGTATTGTTCCCCATTTGTCAGTGCAGAGATTTTTTATACGAAAAATGAAGAGTTTGATGCGTGGAGTAGATATCGTTACAAAGCAGGAATAGCGGGAGAAATACTCAAGAACCACAGTCTTTCGGTCGCCTTTATTCTTCAAAAAGATTTAAATGAAAGAAAGCCTATGCAGGACGAAGTTTGGTCTGTTGCATACCAGCTAAAATTCTAAGCTTATTTAGACTGCATCTAAATAAATAATCCTTATATATATTAATTGTTAATAATGCTATCGAATTTTAAATTTGCTGCAAATATCACAGCGAATTGATTCGATGTGGCCAAAAACTAACAGAAGAATTCTTTAAAGAGAAAAAGTAATGATATATAATCGATTGACACTTAAGGCTTTTTTGTCCATACTTTTCTTCACTTTTTCCCTTAGCATATCAGCTCAGCCTACGAGCGATGCTGGAAAAACACTCTTCAAAAATTATTGTGCTCAATGTCATGCTAAGGATATGAAATCGGTCCTTACAGGTCCTGCTTTGGCTGGCTTGGAAGATCGTTGGGCTGATTATCCGAGAGAAGACTTGTATGCATGGATCCGTAACTCCCAGTTAATGATTGCCAACGGCCATCCTAGGGCTGTTGAATTATGGAATGAATACAAGCCAACACAAATGACGGCTTACCCTAATTTGACAGTGGATGAAATAGAGTCTATCATTTTATATGTAAATGAAACTGCTGCTGGCGTGAATAAAGGACCAGTTGGAGAATCTACGGCAGTTGTCGCTGTTGAGAAATCTTCAAATTCTTGGATGTATGTCCTATTGCTGGGTGTCTTAGCGTTTTTGGCCTTGATCTTAACAAGAGTAATTGGAAGCTTGAATCAAATTGCAGCCGAGAAGGAAGGAAAAACTTATCAAAAGAAATCCTTACTGGAAACGCTCACAAGTAAAGGGGTCGTTGGATTTGTAATCTTTACTCTAGTGGTCTTAGGAGGTTATACCACGGTAAACAATGCCGTTGGACTAGGGAGACAACAAGGTTATGCGCCAGATCAACCGATTAAATTCTCTCACGAAACACATGCGGGAATTAATCAGATAGATTGTCAATATTGTCATGATGGAGCAAGAAGATCTAAACACGCCGTTATTCCGGCAGCCAACACATGTATGAATTGTCATAAAGCAATTAAAGAAGGTTCTGAATACGGAACTGGTGAGATTACCAAAATTTACGCTTCGGTGGGTTATAACCCAATGACGAATAAATACATAGAGTCTTATGAAGAAAAATCTGAAGACGAAATCAAAGCGATTTATACCGCTTGGATGGCTGATCGATATCTAGCTGAAAAGGGAATTGATAAATTGGATAGAGAAGGGGAGCGTTTGGTGAAGGAACAATGGTCTGATTTGGTTTCATCTTTGACCAATGATCAAAAGAAAACCATCGCTGGTCCAATCGAATGGACCAGAATACATAACCTTCCTGATCATGTTTATTTTAACCACTCTCAGCATGTTAATGTAGGAAAAGTAGAATGTCAACAATGCCACGGAAAAGTGGAATCCATGGATGTTTTAGAACAACATGCGCCACTTTCAATGGGATGGTGTGTCAATTGTCATAGACAAACAGAGGTTAAATTTGGTGATAATGAATATTACCAATCTTATGCAAAATATCACGATGAGATTGAAAAAGGTGAAAGAGATAAGGTAACTGTGGAAGATATAGGAGGATTAGAATGTCAAAAATGTCACTATTAATTTAGTAGCTATCATTATAAAATGCGATTAACGCTATGAGTAAAAAGCAAACACAAGTTTGGATCGGTGAAAAAGACCTAAACGGCGACAAAGAGTTTTTGAAATCACAACAATCAGAATTCGTAGAATTACCGATCGTTGATGGTTTGGGAAATGACGAAATTGTCGAAAATTTAGGTGGAAACCGTAGAGATTTTTTGAAGTTTTTAGGATTTGGCCTTGGAGCAGCGACAGTGGCGGCAGGTTGTGATACCCCGATCAAAAGAGCTATCCCTTATGTGGTAAAACCAGATACTATTGTACCAGGTGTGGCAAATTATTATGCCTCGACTTACGTACAAGGGGGTGATTCATGTCCAGTATTAGTAAAAACAAGAGAAGGTCGACCAATTAAAATTGAAGGAAACAATATGTCTCCTTTGACGAATGGTGGAACCAGTGCTAGAGCTCAGGCAAGTGTATTAAGTTTATACGATACCAATCGTTTTAAATCACCAATGCAAAGAGATGGTGAATCGTTGAAAGCGATATCTTGGGAAGATCTTGATAATGCCGTCAAATCCAAATTAAATGCGGGTAGACAGGTGCGAATCGTAACCAATACTGTACTTAGCCCTTCGGCGAAAGCCGCAATGGAAGGATTCACTACTAAATATCCTAATGCCAAAGTGGTTACTTACGATGCTGTTTCTTCTTCCGCTTTATTAGAAGCAACCGAAAAAAACTTTGGGACGCGTTGTATCCCCGATTATCGATTTGATGAGGCGGAGGTTATTGTGAGTTTTAACGCAGATTTCCTCGGAACATGGATTTCTCCAGTAGAATATACGCAACAGTACATTAAGAACAGAAGAGTGAACACTGTGGCAAACGCAAAGATGTCAAGACACATCCAAGTGGAAAACCACATGTCTTTGACGGGCTCTAATGCGGACAATAGAATATTAGTGAAACCCTCTGAGCAAGGAACAGCTATAGCTTATCTATGTAATAGAGTAGTCGGAGGTGTTTCGGTTCCTGGAAAATTATCGGCCAAAGCAACAGCTGCACTGGATAAACTGTCGAATGAATTAAAAAGAGCACAAGGTAAATCATTGATCGTTTCTGCAAGTAATAGTGTTGCAGAACAAACTTTGGTCTACGCCATGAATGCCGCTCTAGGTAATATAGGAACAACTGTAAAATTTGGAGCTGTTTCTTATCAAAGGCAAGGTTCAGACATGGCTTGTCAAGAATTTATGAATGATTTAAAAAGTGGAAGAGTTGACTTAGTCATCTTCAATGAATGTAATCCCGTATATGATATGGGAGCAGGATTTGCAGATTCTCTGTCAAAAGTAGGAACTTCTATTGCTTTGATGTCCGCTCCGAATGAAACTAGTGCAGTATGTAGTCATGTGGCACCAACAAATCATTACTTAGAAAGTTGGGGCGATGTAGAGGCCAAAAGAGGTCAAATTAGTTTGATTCAGCCGGTAATTGAACCTTTATTTGATACAAGACAATCATCTCAAAGTCTATTGACGTGGGCAGAAATGAATAGTAGTTCGGAGCAGCCTTATTTAGACTTTGTAAAAAATAACTGGAAGTCATCAGTCTTTGCTTCTCAAAGTAAGTTTGCCACTTTTGACGCTTTTTGGGATGCAGCTCTTCACGATGGAGTAGTTGAAACAAATTCTTCTGATTTAGGCCTTTCGTTTAGCGGATCCGCAGCGGAGGCAGGAAGTCAAGTGACGCCAGCAGGAAAAGGTGAATTGGAAATTAGTTTCTTTGAAACTGTTAATGTTGGGGCAGGTGAAGGAGCGACAAATCCATGGTTGCAAGAAATGCCGGACCCGGTGACCCGAACTGTATGGGGAAATTATCTTGCAGTTCCAGTCGCATTTGATGGCGTTAGAAAATTTGATGGGATGAATAATCTCGAAGATGGAGATCTGGTTGAATTGACGATTGGAAGTGAGACAGTAAGGGTCCCAGTGATCCAGCAATTTGGACAAATGCCTGGTACTGTTGCACTAGCAATGGGATATGGGCGTGCAGATAGCGGCTCGACGGCCGAAGGGATAGGTGTAAAGGTGAACCAATTTTTCACTAAAAAAGGAAGTGAAGTTCACTATTATAATGCTGGTGTTTCCGTTAGTGGTAAAGTGGGTAAAGAAAAAGATTTTTCTTGCGTTCAATACCACCATACAATGGGAGTAACTGGAACAGATGAAGCCACAAAAGAAGAGATAAATGCGGATGAAGCAGCTTTGGTTTTCTTTAATTATGGAATGGTTAAACAAGGATATCAAGGAAGTTTGACGGAGCGTTCAGTAATGTTCAATTCGACCTTAGCAGAATTAAAAGAGAGCGTTGAACATTTACATCACAAACGTGAAGAATATCAACATTTAAATGATCAAACGCTTTATCCTTACGAAGAGCATAAAGAAAATTTGTACGATCAAGGACATCACTGGGGAATGCATATTGATTTAAATGCATGTACAGGTTGTGGTGCTTGTACTGTGGCTTGTATGTCTGAAAATAACGTACCTGTGGTAGGGAAGCGTGAGGTTTCCAGACACCATGAAATGACTTGGTTAAGAATTGATCGGTATTATTACGGTAATCATGAAAATCCTAATGTTGTTTATCAACCGATGATGTGTCAACATTGTGATAACGCGCCGTGTGAAAACGTATGTCCAGTTAATGCTACAAATCATTCTTCGGAAGGTTTGAATCAAATGGCATATAACAGATGCGTTGGAACTAGATATTGTGCCAATAACTGTCCTTACAAAGTAAGAAGATTTAACTGGTTGGATTATACAACTGCTGATATTTTCCCCGCAAACCAGCCTACCATCAATGGAGAAGAAATTCCGTTTGGAGCGGATAACTTAACTAGAATGGTATTGAATCCTGATGTTACTGTGAGAGCGAGAGGGGTTATTGAGAAATGTAGTTTCTGCGTACAAAGAATTCAAGAAGGAAAGCTTACGGCAAAAACCGAAGGTAGAAGATTAAGAGATGGTGACGTTAAAACAGCGTGTCAGTCTTCTTGTCCTACGGGTGCGATCACTTTTGGAGATACTAATAATCCAAAAGGAGAATTAAGTAAGAAATTAAAATCACCATTGAATTTTGTTGCTTTAGAAGAAGTCAATGTACGATCTTCTGTAACATATACAATGAAAGTTAACAACAGAGACGAATCTTACGATGCGTAGGATTCTTATAATTAAATTGAAAAACGCCAATATATAAATATGAGTGCTGTTGTAAGTCAAATTAGAGAACCATTAGTAAGAGGTCATAAAAGTTATCATGACATTACTGAGGATTTAGTATCTCCAACGGAAAGAGCTCCTGGGGTTGGTTGGGTAATTGGATTTATTATATCTATTTCCTTATTAGGTTTTGGATTGTTTTGTATTACCTGGACCATTTGGCATGGAATCGGAACGTGGGACTTAAATAGAACCGTAGGATGGGGTTGGGATATTACCAATTTCGTTTGGTGGATCGGTATTGGTCACGCGGGTACATTGATTTCTGCGATCTTATTATTATTTAGACAAAAATGGAGAACAGGGGTAAACAGAGCCGCGGAAGCAATGACGATCTTTGCCGTAATTTGTGCCGCACTTTTCCCAGGTATACACGTTGGACGAGCATGGGTTGTATTTTATTTCTTCCCATACCCTAATACAAGAGGCCCTATCTGGCCTAACTTTAACTCGCCTTTGCTATGGGACCTTTTTGCGATCAGCACGTATTTTACGGTTTCACTTTTGTTTTGGTATACTGGATTAGTTCCTGATTTTGCCACCGTAAGAGACAGAGCAAAGGGATTCAGAAAAAAGATTTATAATTTCCTCTCTTTTGGTTGGGTTGGATCTGCAAAACATTGGCAACGTTGGGAAGCTTTATCATTGGTATTAGCCGGTATTGCAACTCCTTTGGTACTTTCTGTACACACCATTGTAAGTTTTGATTTCGCCACCTCAGTAATTCCTGGATGGCATACGACCATTTTTCCACCGTACTTTGTTGCGGGGGCAATCTTTTCTGGTTTTGCAATGGTATTGACCTTAATGTTGATAGTTAGAAAATTATTATCTCTTGAGGAATACATTACTTTGGAACATGTAGAATCAATGAACAAAGTAATTCTTGCAACCGGTAGTATTGTTGGTGTGGCGTATTTGACCGAGTTATTTGTAGCTTGGTATTCTGGTTATGTTTACGAGCAATTCGCTTTTTTCAATAGAGCACTTGGACCATATTGGTGGTCATATTTCGGAATGATGTTTTGTAATGTATTGTCTCCTCAGTTTTTCTGGAGTCGAAAAATTAGACGTTCAGTCGCTTGGACTTTCTTTTTATCTATCGTGATAAATATAGGGATGTGGTTTGAGCGTTTTGTAATCATTGCGACAACATTAGCTAGAGATTATTTGCCATCAAGTTGGAGTTATTATTCTCCGACTTGGGTCGAAATGGGAATCTTCATCGGAACATTAGGATTGTTCTTTACTCTATTTTTGATTTTCGTCAGAGTGGCTCCTGTAGTTGCCATCGCAGAGGTAAAAAGTATTCTTAAATCTTCTGGTGATCAATATTGTGGCCCAGATGCAGTACATCACCACCACGATGACCACGGGCATAATCACGAAGATCACTCTTCTGAGGTTGAAGAAGCTAAAACCGCTATTGAAGAAAAAGTAGCTACAGTTGTAGAAAGCTTAGAGGATAATCTCAAAAAATTAGAAGGTATTGGTCCAAAAGTAGAAGCTGCTTTAAAAACAGCTGGTGTAAAAACTTTTGCGGCTTTAGCCGAAACAGATACTGATACATTACAAAAAATATTGGATGAAGGCGAAGGTAATTTTATGGGCAATAGCCCCGAATCTTGGCCGCATCAAGCTAAACTAGCGTCTGAAGGAAAGTGGGATGAATTGGAAAAATTACAAGATGAATTGCAAGGCGGTAAATATTAATCGAACGACAAATTAATAAAATGGCAAATACAAATACACAGGTAATATACGGTCTCTATGATGATGAAGAGATAATGTTAAAAGCCATCAGAAAGGCCAACGATTTACATCTTAATATCATGGATGTTTATACGCCTTTCCCAGTGCATGGATTAGACCCATTGTTAGGTTTGTCCGAATCCCGATTACATATTGCGGGATTCATCTATGGAATGTTGGGAACCTTAACAGCTTTCTTAGGAATGACTTGGATCTTTACCAAAGATTGGCCAGTAATATTTGGTGGAAAACCTTATTGGTCTGTTCCAGCATTTATTCCGATCACTTTCGAGTTGACTGTTCTATTTGCAGCTATAGGAATGACTTTTACATTTTACATCGTTTGTGGCTTAGGTCCTGGTGTAACCAATGAAATGTTAGACGATAGAATCACTGACGATAAATTTTGTATAGCATTCGATGAATCAGAAGTCAATAGTTCGGAAGTCGAATCATTTTTATCCTCGACAGGAGCTTCAGAAATAAACAAGAAGATAATTTAAGCATGAAGTATACGATGAAAAATAAAACCAATCAATTACTGATCGTTTTCGCGATTGCTGCGATTATGTTTTTTGGTAGCTGTAAACAAGCCGGTGTAAATAATGCAGGTAGTGAATATATGCCTGATATGGCACACTCTATCGCTTATGAAGCAAATTCCTACAGCTATTACTATAATAATACATGGGGCTCGGAGGGCGACTATTACAAGATGGCTCAGCCAAGAAAACCAGTTAAAGGAACTGTCGCAAGAGGATATGCAGGAGGTGTCGGAGCGGCTTCTTCGGACAATGGATTTCATATGACTCCAAACGGCAGTGCACCTTATTATTATGGTGATTCTGATGCGGAAAGAGAAAGAGCTTCTGCTGAAATTCTTGAAAACCCTTATCCAATAACAGATGCTGGATTGGCGGAAGGTAAAGATCTATATAATATTTATTGTGGTATTTGTCACGGTGCCAAAGGTGATGGCGGTGGATATTTGGTCCGAGATGATGGAGGAAAATATCCTGTTCAACCGGCTAATTTCTTGTTGGATGAGTTTGTTGGTGCTTCTAGTGGAAGATTTTATCACTCGATTATTTATGGTAAGAACATGATGGGGTCTTACGTGGACAAATTATCCTATGAAGAGCGATGGAATGTAATACACTACATTCGCTCGCTTCAAGCAAAAGATAAAAAATTGGTCTACGACCAATATGAAAATACATTGAATAGTGTCGGAAAACCTGCGGGTGATATAACGGTATCAGAGGTGCAAAATGAGGATTCGATGGAATCCCATGATATGCATCATAATCACGGAGATGATCATGGAAATCACCACGATAATGAAGTAGGGGATCATCATGAAAGCGATGGAGATCAGCACGATCATGAAGGACACGACCATAAATAATTAAAGAATTTTAAGACTTATATAAATGAACCAATTTAAGTTTACAAGTCAATTAAGAATAGGATTGATCGCCATGATGGTAATCGGTTTGGTATCGATGGGATTGACATGGTACATGGATGATGATTTACATACTAGATTCTGGTCCAATTATTTACATAATGCGAGTTTCTTTACCGGAATAGCGCTGATGGCTGGATTCTTTATCTGTATTTGCATCACTGCTTGGGCAGGTTGGTATGCTGTTTTCAAAAGAGTTTGGGAAGGATTTTCTATGTTCCTTATTGTTGGGCTTGTCTTAATGGCAGTAGTAGGTGTTGGGGCATATATGCACTTGCATCACCTTTACCATTGGTCTGATCCTGAAGCGGTAAAAACGGATGTTTTGCTTCAAGGGAAAGCAGGATTTTTGAATTCAAATTGGTATCTGTTTGGAACGATCATCATTGTTGGTCTTTGGTATTTTTTCGCGAAAGCGATAAGAAATTTATCAGTAAGAGAAGATTCTGAAACTGAAGATAATAATTTCAAAACCCATAGAAGAATGCGTGTTTATGCCGCTATCTTTTTACCTGTGGCTGGATTTACTAGTGCTGCTATGATATGGTTGTGGATTATGTCTGTTGACGCTCATTGGTATAGTACTCTCTTTGCATGGTACTCAGGAGCTAGTTGGTTTGTTTCAATGATTGCATTGACAATATTATGTCTCCTATATCTACGATCAAAAGGGTATTTTCAAGAAGTATCTGTCGAACACATGCATGACTTGGGTAAGTTTTTATTTGCATTTAGCATCTTTTGGACTTACTTATGGTTTTCTCAATACATGTTGATTTGGTACGGAAATGTGGGTGAAGAAACGATGTACTATCGTACAAGATTTGATTATTACAAGCCTTTATTTTATACCAATTTGGTTATCAATTTTGTTTTACCATTTTTCGTCTTGATGCGAAATGATACCAAAAGAAAATTTGGATCACTTGGTTTCGTTGCAGCCGTTGTATTTTTTGGACACTGGTTGGATTATTTCTTGATGTTAAAGCCAGGAATATTACATACGGCAATGGAACATATGAGCCATGGAGCTGAGCATGCTTCACATCATGTTGGTTTTAAAATGGGATTCACCATGCCAGGATTTTTAGAACTTGGTACAATGATAGGATTTTTAGGATTGTTCTTATTTGTATTTTTTACTGCTTTAAGTAAAGCGGCATTATTACCAAAGAATGATCCTTATTTACAGGAAAGTTTACATCATCACGTGTAAGCTTTGTTGAATTAAATAATAAAAAATAATGAGTGGACTTATAATATTTATCATTGTCATCCTTATCGCTGTGATTCTTGTGCAGTTGGGAAGGGTAGCTGATCTTGCTTCTAAAATTAGAGGAGAGGAGAAAGTCGCAAGTCAACAAAATGACCGTACGGCGTTTTGGTTGGTGGTGTTTATGGTTGTGTTTTTGATATTTTGTGTCGTTTCGGCAATCTATTATAAAGATATGATGTTGGGATATGGTCCCAATCTAGCAGCTTCAGAACATGGTGGAAAGTTGGATAGCCTCTTTAATGTGACACTGTTTTTTACAGGTATTGTTTTCATATTAACACATATATTACTTTTTTGGTATTCGTACAAGTACAGATATAAAAAGGACAGAAAGGCAAAGTTCTTTGCGCACAGTACCAACTTGGAATTGATATGGACAATTATTCCCTCGATTGTTATGACCTTCTTAGTTGTCAAGGGATTAATGGTTTGGAATGAGGTGATGCCTGATGTTACTCCGCAAGATGAGGTACTTGAAATCGAAGCACTTGGTTACCAATTTGCATGGGATATCAGATATCCAGGAAATGATGGCAAATTAGGGACAAGAGAATTTTCAAAGATTCAACCCGGTTTAAATGATTGGGGAATGGATTGGGAAGATGAAAAGAGTCAGGATGACATCTTATTGACAGGTGCAGATATGATTGTTTTACCGGTAGATACTTTGGTACGGGTAAGAATTACTTCTAAAGACGTACTTCACAATTTTTATTTACCACACTTTAGAGTAAAAATGGATGCTGTACCGGGACTTCCAACTTATTTTATCTTCCGTCCTACAACGACAACCGAAGATTATAGAGAACGTCTAAGAGAATATCCAGATTATCAAGTTCCTGCTGACCCGGAAGATCCTGAAGGTCCACAGCGATGGGAAACTTTTGAATATGAATTGGCTTGCGCCGAATTGTGCGGAAAAGGTCATTATTCTATGAAACGAATTTTAAGAATTGTTTCGAGAGAAGAATATAACGAATGGTTGGCTGGACAGAAAGCAACATATTTTTCTTCAATTAGAGGAACAGATATAGATCCTTTCAAAGGGCAATTACTTGGATCAGAGATTAAAAACAGAAAAAGAGAATTGAATGCGGCATTCACTAATGCTTTAAAAGGAGATGCAGAGGGTGATCAAATAATCCGATTGGATCATGTTTTCTTTGACTCCGGTTCGTCAACATTGAAGGAAATGTCAAAATATGAATTGGATAACCTAGCAGGATTAATTAAGACAAATAATATCTCTGTAGAACTTTCTGGGCATACGGATAGCTCAGGAGATGATGATGCGAATATGAAGTTATCAGAAGCAAGAGCTTCAACGGTATTGCAATATTTATTAGATAAAGGAGTAAGTAGTGAAATGAAAGCTGTTGGTTATGGTGAAACGAAACCAGTAGAATCAAATGATACTGAAGAGGGGAGAGCTGCCAATAGAAGAACTGAATTAAAAATTATATCAAAGTAATTAATATAAAGAACCAGTTATGGGTCATTTTGAAGCAACACATGAGTTAGATGTAATGATAGAAGAGAATGGTTATGATGACCATTTTCATGATCACCATCATGGTGATAAATATCAGTCCAATTTCATACACCATTACATCTTCAGTATGGATCATAAAATCATTGCTCGCCAGTTTTTGATTACTGGAATATTTTGGGCTTTGATTGGCGCTGCAATGTCTATTGTTTTTAGATTGCAACTTGGATTCCCTGAAGAAAGTTTAGCTTGGCTACAACCACTCTTAGGTAAATGGATTGTGGTAAGTGAGGCAGGGATTGGGAAATTAGCTCCTGAGTTTTACTATGCATTAGTAACCATGCATGGTACCATCATCGTCTTCTTTGTATTAACAGCCGGATTAAGTGGAACCTTTAGTAATCTTTTGATTCCTTTGCAATTGGGAGCACGGGATATGGCATCGCCATTCTTGAATATGTTGTCTTATTGGTTCTTCTTTCTGTCAAGTGTAGTAATGTTCTATTCACTTTTCCTGAATACAGGACCCTTTGCTGGGGGGTGGACTGCTTATCCTCCTCTGAGTGCGCTTCCTCAGGCATCCTCTGGATCCGGAGCAGGTATGACATTGTGGTTGGTTAGTTTAACCTTTTTTGTTGTTTCTGTATTGCTGGGTGGTATCAATTATGTTACAACTGTGTTGAATTTGCGTACGAAAGGAATGAGTTTGTGGAGAATGCCTTTGACGATTTGGGCGTTTTTTGTGACGGCTATTCTTGGAATTCTTTCTTTCCCTGTATTGGTATCAGGATTCTTCATGCTGATGTGCGATAGAGGCTTAGGAACATCTTTCTTCTTAAGTGAGATATTTATTGAAGGACAAGCCCTAGATTATATTGGAGGAAGTCCTATTTTGTATCAGCACTTGTTCTGGTTCTTAGGACACCCCGAGGTATATATTATAATCTTGCCTGCCATGGGACTTACGTCCGAAGTTTTATCAGTACATGCAAGAAAGCCTATTTTTGGATATCGAGCAATGGTTTATTCTATCATGGCGATTGGATTTTTATCATTTATCGTTTGGGCTCACCATATGTTTATGTCTGGTGTAAATCCATTCATTTCTAATTTCTTTGTTGTATTTACATTAATCATTGCCGTTCCTTCTGCGGTGAAGGTGTTTAACTGGATTACAACGCTTTATGGTGGAAATATAAAATTAAATACGCCAATGCTATTTGCTATTGGTTTTGTATCGATGTTCATATCTGGGGGGTTGACCGGTATTTTCTTAGGAAATTCTGCCATTGACATCCAAATGCACGATACTTATTTTGTAGTTGCTCACTTCCATATCGTAATGGGAGTCGCTGCTTTCTTTGGAATGTTTGCTGGAGTGTATCATTGGTACCCAAAGATGTTTGGAAGATTCATGAATGAAACTTTGGGGAAATTACATTTCTGGGGAACGATGATAGGAGCTTATGCTATCTTTTGGCCAATGCATTATATCGGCATGGCAGGTGTTCCAAGAAGATATTATAGTTTTGATACATTTGATTCATTTGCTCATTTTGGAGACTTAAATAAGTTTATAACCATTGCAGCAATCATAGTTTTTGCTATTCAGGTTGTTTTTGTGATTAACTTCTTTGTAAGTATTTGGAAAGGAAAGAAGATGACTACAAGAAACCCATGGGGTGCAACGACCTTGGAATGGACTACACCGATTGACACCGGACACGGTAACTGGCCAGGTAAGTTGCCTATTGTTCATCGATGGGCTTATGACTACAACAAGGATGAGAGGGATTTTGTGACTCAAATAACACCTTTGGCTGAAGGAGAAACTCCAGGAGACCATTAAGAAAAATAAACTTGAGTAAAGTAAAAACATATCAATTAAATAAATCAAAAAGTAATTCTTTGCTTTCTGATCTTGGCATTCTTGTAAAATTCAAGTTAACCATGATGGTTGTGATTTCTTCACAACTAGCTTATGCTATATCTGCAGGTGCGGCATTTGATTGGATGGTTTTTTCTTTCTTATCGCTTGGTGGTTTTCTAATAACAGGAGCGGCCAATACTCTAAATCAGGTTTTAGAGAGAGAATTTGACATCAATATGGAAAGAACCAAGGATCGTCCCTTGGCTGCTAAAAGAATGACTGTTTCCACCGGAGTAATGTTTGCTGGATTCATGAGCCTTATTGGTGTGTCTTTATTAGCGCTGTTAAATCCTTTAAGTGGATTACTGGGAATGTTATCCATGATTATCTATGCTTTTATTTATACTCCTTTGAAGAGAGTGTCTACTTTATCGGTGGGAATAGGAGCGATACCCGGTGCATTGCCAGTTTTAATAGGTTGTACAGCACATAGTGGCGCCTTAACAATATTGGGTATCTTGCTTTTTTGCATTCAGTTTTTGTGGCAATTCCCACATTTTTGGGCGATCGGATTCTTGGCGTTTGAAGATTACAAGAAAGCAGGATTTAAGCTTTTACCGGAGCATAATGGGATGATAGATCGACGAGTTGGGTTGCATTCATTTATATATGCTGTTTTATTAATTGCTGTAATTTTTAGTCTTTCAGTGGTTAGTACTATTAGTGCAATAGCCATTGTTTTCAGTGCTTTAATGACTGTCGTTTATGCTGCTTACAGCCTTAATTTTTATATTAAACACGATCGATCATCTGCGAGAAAACTCATGTTTTCGTCGTTTGTGTATTTACCTGTCGTTTTAATTGTGCTTTTAGTTTTTTAAGGATGAGTACAATGACATTAAATAGCAACAATAGAAGTAGGATTCATCCGCAGAAATTTGCCTTATGGTTGGCCATGGGAAGTATTCTGATGATGTTTATGGCATTTACAAGTGCATACTTTGTGAAACAAGCAACGGGGAGTTGGGTGGAGTATAGATTGCCGAATATGTTTTATTTGAATAGTGCAATCATTTTATTAAGTAGTTTGACTTTGCATATTTCGTACAAGTCATTTGTAGGTGGACAAGAAGGAAAGTATAAATGGTTGTTGGTAATTTCCTTTGTATTAGGTATCGCTTTCTTGGCGGGTCAGTACTTGGCGTGGTCACAACTGTTTGAAATGGGAATAGATTTAAAAGGAAATGCTTCAGGAGCTTTCTTGTATTTAATTACAGGGGTCCATGCACTGCATATTTTTGGAGGCTTAGCCGCAATTTTTGTGGCACTGATTAGAGCATTTACTTGGGATTATAAAGTAACGGATAAAAGAAAAAATCGATTTGAAATGACTTTACAATATTGGCACTTTGTTGATATTTTATGGATTTATCTTTTCATTCTTCTTTTATTTACTAAATAGGATTTAACGAAAAAGAATATAAATGGCAACGGATACATTAGAACATACGGATGTTTCTCACGATCAAGGATCGGACTGGTCAGGTGGTAACGAACCATTCAAGGCAAGTTATGGGAAGTTAATGATGTGGTATTTCCTACTTTCGGATGCTTTTACATTTTCAGGTTTCTTAATCGCTTACGGTGCATTGAGATTTAGTATGCCTTCTTGGCCTATTCCTGATAAAGTATTTAGCTCTATTCCAGGAGGAATACATGGAAAGCCATTGTATTTTGTGACCTTCATGACATTCGTTCTGTTATTTAGCTCATTTACCATGGTGAGAGCTGTTCAAGAAGGTCATAGAGAAAATAAATCAGGCGTAATCAAATGGATGCTATTGACAGTAATCGGTGGTCTTGGATTTTTAAGCTGTCAAGCTTGGGAATGGACAACCTTGATTGCAAAGGAGCATGCTTCTGTTACTACAAATCCTTTTGGAACTCATACGGAATCAGGGGTTTATTTAGATGCCAAGGGAAATCCTTCTGACGAAGTATTTAATCCCGATGATTCATACTTGATTCATAAGATTTCTAATGATGCGCATGGTGCGCACGATGCTCATGGAGATTCGCATGCTGATGATCATGGACACGATGCACACGATGATGGTCATGGTCATGCAAGCTATGCGGGACCTGGCGATTATCCAGACGCTTTTGTGGACGAAAGAGGATATATTCATAGAAAATACAAAATATTAAATAGTGATACTCGAGAGGCAGGAATTATAGCTCATGAAGAATTTGGTCCGAAAGCATTTGGAGCTTTGTTTTTCTTTATTACTGGATTCCATGGATTTCACGTTTTCTCTGGAGTCGTATTTTTATTGATCATTTTATTGAATGTTTGGACAGGACTTTACGTCGAAAGGAAGAATGGTTATGAAATGGTGGAGAAAATTGGACTGTATTGGCACTTTGTCGATTTGGTTTGGATATTTGTTTTTCTTGTATTCTATTTATTGTAAAAGGTTTTTAAATATTATAAAATGGGACATCAATCTTACGAAGATTCAGTAAAATTAGTTACAAAAACTATCTTATTGTTAGGTGCTATTACCTTGTTTGAAGTGTTCTTCGCACTGTTAGGAAAAGGGTATATTTCCGATTCAGTTCATTTTCCACTATGGGTTGTAGGGGGTGTGATGATTGCTTTAAGTTTGGTGAAAGCATATTACATTGTGTATGAATTTATGCATATGAAATACGAAGTGCCTGGAATGGTCAAGTCGGTTGTCTTACCCACACTTCTTTTGGTTTGGGCAATTATTGCATTTTTTTGGGAAGGTAGCGATTGGAAGAAAAGAAGATCTCTAATCGATGATAAGAATACAGGGAGATACGAACAGCAAGTCCCGCAAGGTTTTCTTATACTAGATAATCAAACTAAAAAGATATAATTATAAAGGCGGGAATATTCCCGCCTTTTTTGTTGATTAAAAACAAATAGGTGAAAAGATATTTAGTTGCTACAGCTGTTGTTGCCATTTTATTTATCCTCCCTGCAGGTTCATGGTATTATCTGCAAAATGGTTTTGATTATCGAAAGGCAGCCTTAGAAACATTGAAACCCAAAAACAACATCAAAGAAGCTCAAATCGTAACAAGCAACAATGATACCTTGTTGACTAGTCAAGTATTCAAGAATAAAACTTCAGTCGTTTATTACGACCGTCAGGAAAATGTCAAATCAGAAGATCTTGAAGCGATTTTAAAACAATATGAAAACGCTTATACCTTTCAATTTGTTCATATTGTACCGAAAGCAGAAACTTCAAGAATTACAAAGAAGGAAGATCTTATTTTATTACAAGAAAATGATGCTCAATCTTTGATCAATGAATTGCAAAATCATACCTTTTGCTTGATAGATACAGGAATGAGAGTTCGACAACGATATTTATCTGAAAGAAAGGATTTAACCAAGTTAGTTGAACATGTGGCTATAGTTTTGCCAAGAATTCCTGAAAAAGACATTAAGTTGAAAAGAGAATTGAAATAATTATGAATCCAAATACTCCTTTACTCAAAACAATGGATCGTGTTGCTTATGTTTTAGCAGCGGTTGTTCTTTTATTGGTTGGTGCCATGAGAAGAGTGAAAATAGAAACTGACATCGACTTCAGCTTCCTTCCTCCAGTTCATGCTAGTCTAAACGCTTTGACAGCAGTTATCCTGATCTATGCTCTGATTCAAATTAAAAATAAGAATGTTGAGGCTCACCGAAAAGCTATTATGTTTGCAATGGTATCTTCTGCACTATTTTTACTGTCCTACGTAGTCTATCATTTTACGACAGAAGAAACGCGATATTGTTTTGAAGGTACCAGTAGAATGATTTATTTTATCATTCTTATAACTCATATCATCTTGGCAGCAGTTTCTCTTCCTTTTATATTGATTACCTTTAATCGTGGCTACACCCGACACGATCAGAGACATCGAAAATTAGCGAAGTGGGTTTTCCCAATTTGGCTCTACGTGGCGGTTACAGGACCAATTTGTTATCTAATGCTCAAGCCTTGTTACGGTCTTTAGAATATTATACTTTTGTTGTATGAAAGCTTTTTTTCGCATATCTCTTTTATTAATTATTTTTTGCCTCTTTGCGGAAACTTCAGAATTAATTGCACAATGCCCAATGTGTAAAATGTCTGCCGAATCTAATCTCGAAAATGGGGGAGATGAAGGGGCTGGATTAAATAAAGGAATTTTATATCTGTTTGTGATGCCCTATTTATTGATCGCTACTTTTGCATTCCTGTGGTATAAGAATCGAAAAGACACCTCGGAGTTATAGAAAAGTAGTTAGTGCTCAGTACTCTGTACTTCATACTAACTACTTCATGGTTGTTTAAAATGCTTGAGCAACATGGATTTGACTTGTCCACCCCTTGTTTTTGACATCAGCGGCAGCATCCAAATCAATATAATCTCTAAAAGATTGATTGTATCTTAGTCCTACACCTAATCTTGTACCTGTCGAGAAAATATATTCACCTCCAACTCCCAGAGTTCCACCGATGTCAAAACGATTAATAAATTGATTATTCAAGTCAATATTTTGTTTGGCAACGTCGAAATCAAATAGAATAATAGCCTGTTCTTTCAAAGTAGCTGATTTGGCGTAAGCCAAATTGATTCCTCCTTCTCCATAAAAATTTACATTACCCGCATTTAACTTATATTTACCGAGAAGTGGCGTTTCAAAATAGTTGACTTGATTAGTTATCCTTAAACCGATAGGAATATCAGTATTTCCAATTCCAATGTTAGTTTGAGGATTAAAGACAGATCCCTTTTGAGTATAAGCAAATTCTGGACTAAAATAGAAACCATTGCCCAAAGGTATCTCAACAAATACTCCCCCGGTAAAACCATGAAAATTTGATGTTCCTGGTAAAAAATCACCTATGATTCCATTAATATTCATGTTGCTACTCGCAAGACCAGCTTTCGCACCTACGCTAAATTGAGCATGTAGATTAAGAATAAAAATCATTAATACTCCTGTCATATACATCTTTTGCTTTTTCATGATTCTAGATTTTAAGTGATTTAATACCTGAAAGATGAAGGATGTATTTCTTAATAATTCTTACATATATTTTAAAGAAGCTTTAATATTTGGTCAAAATCCTATTTTAATTATAAAGTCCAAATCCAAATTAAACCTTTAGCTTATAAATGGGTCTAAATTTTTGGTTGGCATATTCCATGAAGTATTTAAAACGCAATGGTTCGCCAGTAACGCGTTCACAGATTTCTTTCGCTGAGTAAGTTTGTCCATGATCATGTATGTTTTTTCTTAGCCATTTTAGCAGTTTATCCGTTTTACCCCTTGCCAATTGTTGCTTTAACTTCGGAATATCTTTTTCCGCTTGACGGAAAAATTGTGCAGCATAAAAGCTCCCAATGGAATAAGTAGGGAAATATCCAAAACTGCCATGAGACCAATGGATATCTTGTAAGATGCCTTGATTATCATCAGGAATCACAACTCCTAAATATTTTTTATATAGACGATTCCATGCTGTTTTTAAAGTTTTGGCATTTAAGGATCCATCCATGATTTTCTTTTCCAATTCATATCGTATCAATACATGATAATGATAATGGAGTTCGTCAGCTTCTGTTCGAATGTAATTCGGGGCAATTTTATTGATGCCTTTGTAGAATTTATTGAGCTTTATGTTTTTTAGATTTTCAGGAAAGTATTTCTTCAGTCTCGGATACATGAAACTCCAATACTCTTTACTTCTTCCTACTTGATTTTCCCAAAGACGGGATTGCGATTCATGAATACCCAAACTGATCGCAGCGCCAGAAGGCAATCCGTATTCGGATGACGGTAATCCTTGTTCGTAAAGGGCATGCCCACCTTCATGAATACAACTCCAAGTCATATTCCCTAGATCGTTTTCATCAACTCGGGTAGTGACTCTGACGTCCTCCGAACTAAAACTTGTTGTAAAAGGATGTTGGGATATATCTTGCCGTCCGAGATTAAAATCATAACCCATATTTTTCAAGACCTCTAATCCAAAATCCCATTGCTTATTCTTAGGGTAGTATTTTTTTAAGAAAGAGGATTTTACTTGTTTTTGAGAAGTAATTTCGCGGATCAAGGTCTTTAGTCCTTTCTTTGCATCATTGAAAATTTGATCCAATTCGACAACAGTCGCCCCAGGTTCGTAAATATCTAAAAGCGCATCATATGGATGTTGTTCAAAGCCGATTATCTTAGCTTCCTCCCTTTTTAATTCAATTAAATTTTGAAGATCATCAACATAGAGATTGTAATCATTGGCTTGTCGCGCTGCTGTCCAGGAATGATAGGCTTTAGAAATAGCCTGTGATCTACGGATAACAAATTCTTTTTTGAATCGCGTTGCCTTCTTATACTCTTTTAAAGTAAGTTCGATATTCTTCCTTTCTTTATCGTTGATGGTCCTCATTGGTAATAGCCGTTTCAATAGCTTCCCAAATTTGGGGTCAGTAAATTCTTCATGTGCGATCCCGCTTAAGGTGGCCATCTGTTGCGATCTCCTTACTGCTGACCCTTTGGGCAAATTAACTTCTTTATCCCAACTCAGTACTGCAATCGAGTGACCGATATCGGCAATTTTTTGCATTTTAGAAACATACTGATCATATATTCTAGCCATGATATTTTTTTAATATTGTATAATTTACAATGATGTGATCAACTGTTTTTTTTGAATTTTGGTTTTTGCATATTGATACTACCAAAACAAAATAAAGCCCAACCCATTAGAAAAAATAAGCCTCCTATTGGGGTTAATACGCCCAAGGCTTTGAATCCTTCGATGCCTAATAAAGATTTACAACTTAGGAGATACAACGATCCAGAAAACAGAACAATTCCGATTAAAAAGAGGTAACAAGTATGACGATAGGCAGGTTTTGCAGATCGTCGATAGAATAAATACAAGGCCATACAGGCTAAGGTATGGATGAATTGATATTGGACCCCAGTTTTATAAGTAGATAATTGGCTGGCATCCAGATGGTCTGCCAATAGATGGGCTCCGAAGGCACCAAGCGCTACGGCGGTAAAGCCACTTAATCCACAAAATATAGGTATGTTATCTCTCATGTCTAATTTATTTGCCAGTCAATCGGCATTTTATTTTGCTCCTCCAAGATACGATTTGTTTGAGAGAAATGCCGATTATTAAAAAAACCACCTCTCGCAAGAGGAGATGGATGAGGGCTGTCCAAAATATAATGTGATTCCGTGTCAATCAACGCTTTTTTACTCTTTGCATAATTGCCCCACAAGAGAAAAACCAATCCCTTTTTATGCTTGGACAAAGTTTGAATAACCGCATCGGTGAACTTCTGCCAGCCATATTTTCGATGAGAACCGGGACTCCTGTGTTGGACAGTTAAAATACTGTTTAATAAGAGTACTCCATTTTGGGCCCATGAGGATAAATCGCCATGATTGGGGATGTGAAATCCGATGTCCTGATGCATCTCTTTGTAAATGTTCTTCAACGAAGGAGGTACCCGAATACCTTGAGGTACCGAAAAGCAAAGGCCCATTGCTTCACCCGGATTATGATAAGGATCCTGACCGATAATTACGACCTTTACCTTGTTGAACGGTGTGAGTTCAAAAGCTTTAAAAATGTGATTTCCCTTAGGATAAATGATTTTCCCTTTACTCTTATCGGATTTAAGTCGAGCAACTAGTTGTTTAAAATAGTCTTTTTCAAACTCCTCAGAAAGCATTTTTTTCCAACTTTCTTCTATTTTAATGGCTTTCGTACTCATGATAAATCAAAGCTATATAAAAATCTTATTTTGATTGTGATTTTATAAAAATAGGACTAAATTTGCGCTCCTAAATTGGTCTCGTAGCTCAGCTGGATAGAGCAGCTCACTTCTAATGAGCAGGCCCCAGGTTCGAATCCTGGCGGGATCACTAAGCCCTTGTAAGTCTAAAGATTTGCAGGGGCTTTTTGATTAATATTCATGCATAGCCGATATTAGTCTCTGAGTGAGCATTTCTTTAATTCTTTTACTTAGTTCCGTATGATTCATAGTATAAGTTTCAAACTCTAAAACAGTGAATTGCCCTAATATCATTCCTCGAAGTTCAATAAAAATATTTTTATCTCCCACAATTTGGTTCCGGATGTAGTCTTCACGTTTTTCCGAAGAGATGTCGTAAAATGTATTTTTCTTTTTTCGAAAATTAGATTTTACAGCTGAGATCAAAAGTGTATGTTGCATTTTTAAAATGGGCCTCAAGATTTCATTTTGAAATCGCTCTAGAATGCTCAAGTTGCCTTGGGTAATGGATTTGTCTAGGGTAGGGCGGATACTTATTTTATTGTTCATTTTTTAGGTATGCCGACTTTCGTCGAATGTGAAAGCAGAATAATATTATATAAACAAGAATTACCAATAAGTGTTTTATGAAAAAAGCCCATTCAAAAGAATGAGCTTTTTAGGTCTTAATTATAGAGTACTTATTTCTAAGTACTTAATGGTTCTTTACTTGATCTGCACACTCTCAATCACATCTCCCATTCTAATATCATTGACAATAGCCTGATCAACATCTGAAACTACTTTCCCAAAAACAGAATGATTTCCATCCAACCAAGGAGTTTCAACATGAGTGATAAAAAATTGACTTCCATTGGTTCCAGGACCTGCATTGGCCATAGAAAGGATTCCTGAAGAATCATGTTTTAGGTCTGGATGAAATTCGTCACCGAACTTATATCCCGGTCCACCAGAACCAATGCCCAATGGACAACCTCCTTGGATCATAAAATCAGGAATTACTCGATGAAATTTCAATCCATCATAATATCCGGCTTTTGCCAGTTCAATAAAATTGCAAACTGTTTTAGGAGTTTTGGTTGCATATAAAGTTAAGTTGATATCTCCTTTATTGGTATGCAAACACACCTCGATATCTTGATCGAATGAAGCACTTTCCATAGCCATCTGTACGAGGGCAATATCTATTTTATCTGTCGCAGACATTTTATATTTTTTTAATTGATTGTAAAAATTGAGACCGCAAAATTATCAAAATATCATTATTACTGCCCCTTTATTAAGTAGAAATATCTCCTTATTATTCAATTGTCGTAATGAGCTTTAGTTTTTATATACTTGATTTCTAAATAAGATGTAATCGTTTTTTTGATCAGAATTTTATTTCTTTAGGTCGTATTGAATACGTCACGGCGTTCAGTCAGCCAAATTTGATGCTTGACGGAGAAGATTAATTTGGTTTGACTTTTTAGCTTCCGTTTTTTCGTCAAGAAAAAAATGAAGGCCCGTCCGGCAGGACAATCTCATTTAAAAATAAACAACTAAATCATCAATTGAAAATCAATTTTAGCCTTAATTAACGTCTAGGAATCAAGGTCCTTGGATAAACTACGATACTTTCATTTCCATCTTTCGCCAAAGCGCTCACTCCAAAAAGAAAATTGTCAATAATTACATTCTCTAATGTAAATTCCGTTTTCATTCCGACCCATCGGGAAAATTCCCATTGCGAAGAAGTGGTTTCTCTCCAATAGATTTTATATCCCAAAAGATTTGGATCCTCAACAGGATCCCATTTTAATCGTGTCGAAGCTTGCACGGCACCGCCGATCATCACTAGACTGGGAGCTTGTGGGGCCCATGCCATTCCAGCCAAACAAATAGCATTCACCGCAGTTAGTTTTTTGGCATATTCAAAATTGACACCTTCAATGACATCACCGTACTCAATGCCATCTTCTACTCGAATGTCCTGATGTTGCATATTATAATTTTCATGGGTTTCCATGATTCGTACTCCAGCAAATCCTTCATCATTGAAGGGACGGTGATGTCCACCTCGACCAAAACGATCCAATCGATAAATCATTTTAGGATTCATTTCTGGCATATACATTCTGGTCATCCTTTCCACATACCGAGCTAATTGTCTTGAAGGTCCATCCACTTCTCCACCATAGAATCGATTCCATATCTGTTGTTGTTCATCCATGCTCGCAGGGCCGGGCTCAGAAAAAATTCTGAACGATCGATTATCTATCACACCATCAATTCCCTTGATGTTGCCGATCATGTCATTGTTTAAAACACCCAATATATTCCATCCCAGTTCCTTTGCATCTTTGGCTAAAAGCTTACCACCAAACAATCCTTGTTCTTCTCCGGAAAGTCCTACAAAAATAATACTGCATGGGAAATCATATTTAGACAGAACTCTAGAGGCTTCAATCACACCAGCCATGCCAGAGGCATTATCATTTGCTCCCGGAGAATCATTGACTGCATCTAATGGATCACTTATTCTTGAGTCAATATCTCCACTCATGATTACATAATGTTCTGGAAATTGGGTTCCCCGTTTAATGGCAAGGACATTGACTATCCAAGTGTCCTTAGGTATCCTTCTAGAATCTTCTGCTTTGATTAGTCCTTTGTGGTATTTTACTTCAAGGCAATCATTGCAATCTTTGGAGATGGATTCAAATTCGGATTTAATCCACCGTCGTGCTGCACCGATACCTCTAGTGGTTGATGTCGTATCAGACAAGGTATGTCTTGTTCCAAAGGATACCAGTTTTCGGATATCTTGTTCGATACGTTCAGAAGAAATTTGATTGATAATTTCATACATTCTTAAATCTTCACTAGGCGGCGTTTGAGAAAAGCTTGTGCTGGCAGTTAAGCCAAATATGACATTACATAAGAATAAAATAAGGTATCGAATCATTTTTCGCTTTTTTCGAATATACTGAAACTTCTTTATTTGTGGCCTCTAGTTATTTATGAAATTATTAATCTTTTACGCGACATTCTCATTGCTTATCCATCTTGATACTCGCATGGAGTATGCTTTTGGTTTACCTTCAATAGCATGGCATTTAACTCGATGAACTTTTTGTTTTTCTTTGCAATATTTTTCACATTTTATTGGAGAATAATTCCGAAGAATACTCAATTACAAAATTGTTTTATTTGTTTTGCTAGTCTGATCTTTTATTCAGTTTGGGACTATCGCTTTTTAGTTTTGATCCTCTTTAGTACAACGAGCGATTTTTTGTTGGCTCAATGGCTCGAGCGCTCTTCAAGTAGTTTTAAAAGAAAACTATTTTTATGGAACAGTATAGTCTTGAATATTGGTGTTTTGCTTGTATTCAAATATTACAACTTCTTCATTGAATCATTAAACGTTTGTATTGGTATTGCTGGGAGCAAAAATTCCTTTTCCACTTTAAATATAATTTTACCTATCGGGATTTCTTTTTATACTTTTCAGTCTCTTAGCTATACCATCGATGTCTATCGAAGGAAAACAGTAGCTATCGATAGTTGGATTCTGTTTTGTACTTATATCACTTTTTTTCCTCAGCTAATTGCCGGCCCAATAGAGCGTGCATCAAATATGTTGCCTCAGTTTAAGGCCGAAAGAAGTTTTAATGTTCAAAAGATGATCAATGGTGGTAGACTTATTTTGTGGGGGTTCTTTAAGAAAATTGTCATAGCCGATCAGCTTGGAATTTGGGTAGACCTTATTTATAGCGACTTTTCATCCAATGGCACATTAGTGATTTTTGGCACTTTTTTGTTTGGTGTTCAAATATATGCGGATTTTTCAGCTTATTCTGATATCGCTATTGGTACAGCTCGAATGTTAGCGATTAATCTAAGTAAGAATTTTATCACTCCTTATCAATCAAAGACATTTCAAGAGTTTTGGAGTCGCTGGCATATTTCTCTTTCAAATTGGTTTCGGGATTATGTGTATATACCGCTAGGAGGGAATAAGCAGTCACTTTGTTCAACATATAAGAATATATTCACAACATTTATCTTATCAGGACTTTGGCATGGCGCCAGTTTTACTTTTGTCATTTGGGGGGCTGTTCACAGCGCTTTATTGATTGCCGAAAAGTATTTGAAGTTCAAATTCAATTTTTCGAATAATTCGTATTTGGTATTTCTATTGGTGTGTTTTTTATGGTTGCCGTTTCGAGCTGAATCAATTACTCATTTAACAAAGATGATTTACAATGTTTTTGAGATAAAATTTATTGATTTTTTGGCTTTCGCCGAATTGGGGAAATTAATTTCCATCAATCAATTGATGCTTTTAGCGTGTATGTTGGGTGTTTTCATTTTACTCGAATTAAAAATGAAACGGAAAGATTTCAATGAGTGGGTTCAGACTAAATCGCTTAGTCTCAGATGGAGCATTTACTATGTATTAATCTTTTCTATTGTTTTGTTTTCACCAATGGATTCCAAACCTAATTTTATTTATTTCCAGTTTTAATGAAACGCCTCTTTCTATATATCACTATTCTGTTATTTCCGCCAATATTATTCATTATGATTTTTCCAGAAGAGAAAAGAAAAAAATATCTGGCTGCATCAGAAGTGTGCGAGGGACGTTCGATCTATATCCACGATAGAATATATTTAAATAAAAAATCAATAGATATTGCGTTTATTGGTAGCTCGCATACTACAAATGCAATTAACGATTCATTGATAGAAAATCATATAAACAACATTGATTCTCTACGTATTACAAATTTGGGTTTCTGTCGATTTGGACGAAATCTTTATTATCTTCTTTCTAAAGATTTACTACATGAACGAAACATCAAATCATTGGTGATTGAAGTTAGGGAAGATGAAGATCGATATTCACATCCCGTATTTCCTGTTATCTCTACGCCACAAGATTTGATTTCATCCTATCCATTTTTTAATAGAGACTATTTCAGTGATTATTATGATTACATAAAAATCAAAATGGAATTGATCCAAGAGTATTTATTTGGTGAGAATGAGTTCTATTCTATTGATGAAAGAAAATTCGGATTTAAGAATTCCTTGCAAACCAGTCAATTTAATCAATTCAATACTAAATGGAAAGATGTGTTGGTAGATGATACAGATATTGATTACTTAGATAAGTTCTACGGAGAATACCCGCTAAAATATCTTGAGTACATAGATGAACTATGTGCTTCGAAAAATGTGAATCTGATTTTCCTCTACTTACCTTCATTCAGCAATTCGGATTATTACATTCCCAAGTGGAGAACTAAATACGAGCAGTTAGGTTCTTTGCTCATACCACCAAAAGAGATTTATAAAAATCCGAATCACTGGAAAGATAAAAACCATTTAAATGATCAAGGAGCTCAAGTTTTATCAGAATGGTTGGCTTCACAATTACCCTTTTTAGATAATTCTACTATCTGAACATTCGGCGAAAGCCAAATAAAAATTAAGAAATAGTAAATCCAATGCCCACGCTTTCAATATTTCATTTCTAGATAAGTTGTTATAAATACTGCTAACATGAATACCGTTAGTTTATTCTTGCCCAAGATTGGAATTAAGAATATAAAATATCTCAATCAAACTTATATTAAGAAAAATGTTAAATTGTAAAAAAGTTTAATATGTATTGCAATCATATATAGTTATTTTATATATTTGCAATAAGTTTAATAAGACTTACTACATACCTAAATCGATTACACACATGATTTTTTCCAAAAGTGGAAAAAGGATTGAATAAGAAACTACACATTTTATATTAATAACCGAAGCTAGGGTCAAATGAGAAAACTTACATTTACTTCGCGTAAAGCGTCGTCTATTTCTGTATGTGCTATACAGAGAATAGGCGTATTCTTTGTTCTACTACTTTCTACTTTTCTTTATTCAAATTCATTAATTGCTCAATGTGCAACTTCGTCTGGCGTAATAGAAGGAGCTGTTTTTGTTGATGCCAATCAAAATGGTCAATGGGAGGATACGGAATTAGGTAGTGGTAACGTCATGGTCAAAGTCTATGATGGTAATAATAATTTAGTCGGACAAAGTGTATCTGATGTCGCCGGGTCGTATCAGATTTCTGGATTGGATGATGGAGCGGGATATCGCATCGAGTTTTCATCTATTGGTTCCATGACATCTACTTATTTTTCTTCGCAGACAAATACTGCGATGCAATTTGCTTCTTCTCCGACCTGTGGATTAAATTTTGGAGTAAGCTCATTTGATAATCTATGCGATAATAACCCTGATGTGGCCTTGACTTGTTTTGTGCAGGGTGGTGAAGGTGTGAATGATCTGGTTGAAACGATAGTCGCTTTAGAAAGTGGTTTTAATTCGGGGAGCGCTGTAAGAAAATTAGCGACCAAAAAAGAAACGGGTTCGGTTTGGGGTTTGGCTTCAAAGAAAACTACCTCAGAGATATTTTCGGCATCTTTTGTAAAGCAATTCGCGGGATTGACCAACCATGGTCATGGAGCGATTTTTAGAACAACCAAATCAGAGACGAGCTTGTTTGCAAAGATGTCTGATTTGGGAGTTGATGTAGGTGTATTGCCAATTACCGATGTTGATGATTGTGATTATGGATCACAGGTCGGGCGTTATGGCTTAGGTGCTTTGGTCTTGTCTTCGGACGAGTCTTCTTTGTATACGGTGAATTTGTTCAAAAATTCTATCGTTAAACTGTCAACTTCAAATCCAACTGAGGCCAGTACGGTAGAATATTCTATTCCTGATCCTGGATGCTCTGATGGAGAATTTCAAGCATTTGCATTGAATGTCCACAATGAGAAAGTGTATGTGGGAGTTACTTGTACTGCAGAAACTGCACAGTCTGCCAGTGAATCTTCTTTGAATGTTTACGAGTTTGATCCGTTGACGGGTCAATTCGATTTAATATTATCTGATAACTATATTTTAGGATATTGGAAGGATTTTCCGGCTAATGATCTTCATACAATGCATTGGTTGACTGATATCGGTTTTACTAGAGATGGTAATATGTTGCTCTCTTTGACAGATAGATTAGGTCATCGTTATTGTAATAATAGCTCTGGACGACTCGATCAGCAGTATCCTGATTTATTAATGGCTTGGAACGATAACGGTACATGGAGACTTGAAAATAACGGTAAAGCTGGTGCGTATACGGGTTCTGGAGTTGGAAATGGAGACGGTCCTGGTGGAGGTGAATTTTTTGGCAATGAATTTTGGCCTTCTGGTCCTGATTACCATAATGAAACAGCGCTGGGAAGTATTTTAGTTGTCCCGGGAACGGATGAAGTAATCGCTACAGTTTATGATCCTATCTTCGATTCTTATTCAGGTGGGTTGCACCGATATAGTACTAGAGATGGTTCTAAGTTGGATGCCATTCAATTATATACTCAAACGATAGATCCACTTTTTGGTAAAGCGACTGGTTTTGGTGCATTGAGTTTAATTTGTCCACAGCCATCACCAGAAATAGGTAACTATGTGTGGTTAGATTCAAATGCGAATGGAATTCAAGATGGGGGAGAACAAGCGATTGCAAATATTACAATTGAATTATATGATGCCCAATGCAACGTAGTAGGAACAACCACTACGGATGCGAAAGGAAACTATATTTTTAATAACTCCAATGTTGATTTAGATCTAGACGGAGAGATGGATGGTTTGAATAATGGAGAAAAATATTATGTCAAGATTTCAAATACGGATTTTGACACCGAGTCTATGGCTGTAATTCACGATGGAAATAATTATATCCTTAGTACCAATGATGTAGGTTTTGGAACTCAGAGTAATGAAAATGATTCTGATGCTGCCCTCGGTGTGATTGAAAATTGTGAGTCTCTAGGTGAGGGTATATTTGTAGAAGTAGATCTAGCAAACTCATCGGCTATCAATCATAGTTTTGATATTGGTTTGATGGCTCCTCAAGGATTTGATTTGGCATTGTTAAAAAAGAGATCTAGTAACGTTCCAGTTCGTATTGGTGAATTGGTCAGTTTTGATATTACGGTATATAATCAAGGAAGTGTTAGAGCAAATAAATTTACGATCACAGATTACTTGCAACCTGGATTTAGATTTGTTGGAGCCAACAATCCTGGTTGGACCCTTAATGGTGATATGGCATCCTACAATGTGAATACGCCTCTAAATCCTGGAGAAACCATTACCATTCCAATTACCCTTGAGTTGGTGAAAAGTGTCAATGGAAAGTGGTTGAATTTTGCCGAAATCAGCAAGGCGGTTGATCAGTTTGATGATGATTCTTCGGATATTGATTCTACTCCAGATCAAGTTGATGATAATGATAATGGAGGAGTCCCAAATTCTCCAAGTGATGATGTTATTACGGATGATAATACCTTTGATGAAGACGATCACGATGGAGCAATGGTTGAAGTATTTGATTTGGCTCTAAATAAAAAATTATTAAATCCGGATCAAATCTATAGTCCAGGTGATCAAGTAAGTTTTGTAATGAGTGTTTTTAATCAAGGAAACGTCAGAGCAAAAACGGTAACCATTTCGGATAATTTACCTGCCGATTTAATTTTTAATCCAGCATCAAATCCTGGCTGGACAGCAATAGGAAACAATATGGTTTCCTATACTATTACAGATGAATTGAGTGTTGGAGAGATGGATGAAGTTGTTCTTCACTTGAATATTTCTGCAAATGCTCAAGGATCATCGATTATAAATTATGCTGAAATTAGTGACTTTACTGCTGATAATCCAGATGCTATGGATTTTGATTCAACACCGGATTTGGATATGTCTAATGATATAGGAGGTGAAGTTAATACGCTAACAGATAATGAAATTGACGATAATGGAATTTTAGATGAAGATGATCACGATCCAGCGGTTGTAAATCTTGAACGATTTGATTTGGCTTTGAAAAAAGTGGTAAGCTCTTCTTTGTATGTACGCCAAGGAGATACAACTACTTTTAAAATTTATGTTTACAATCAAGGGTCTCGACAAGCAGATCGTTTTACCGTAGTTGATTATATCAATCCAGAATTTTCGTTCCCAGAAGATTTAAATCCTGACTGGAATTATGATTCAGGAATAGCCAAAATCAAAATCAATGATGCTCTGCTTCCAGGAGAAAATACATCATTTGAAATTAAACTGATTGTTGAAAACGGAAATTTACCGGAGTTGTTGAATTTTGCGGAAATCAGTTCTGCTTCTACATCCGATGGAACTCCATTGAATGATGTCGATTCCACTCCTGATGAAGATATGAATAATGATAATGGAGGAGTACCAAACGCCCCTCAATCAGATGATTTCTTGGATGGTGATGGATCTCTTGATGAGGATGATCATGATCCTGCTCGATTGATTCCTGTTAATTCTAGTTTGACAGAATCTTGCTTTTGCTTAGATAATGCAACAGCAACTGATCCTGGGCAATTTAGAGATGAGATAACCATTGTTTCTGATCCTGGTCAAACATGGTATATCCATTCAGTGGTTAATCTCTTTGATTTACCTGCAACAATGCCTGGAACTCCATTTGTTACTGGACCTGCCGGATTTACTATGACGGAAGGACCAGCAGGAACATACACTATGCAGGGGATTCATGATTCAGGTGCTGGATATTCTATTATTTTGACAAATGGAAATGGATTTTTTGAAACGATAAGCGGTGGATGTTCTTATGATACGCCAGTGGTTGAAGGTCCTGTTGCCGCTTGTAATTTAGGGACTACAGAATATACTACTGAAGAAATGCTAGGCGCAACTTATCAATGGACGGTTTCTCCTGCAGGACCTGTGATTGTAGGATCATCAACGGATTATTTTGTTGAGATTGATTGGTCTGGAGCTGCAGCCGGCGATTATACGGTTGAATTAGTGAAGACTATGGCTGGAGCTTGTATAGCACCGTCTACTTTAAACGTTGCTGTAGGGACTGCTGTTGGTGCTATCGCATGTGTTGGAGAATTGAACATGTCTCTTGGAGCTGATTGTGAATTAGAAGTAACTCCACTAATGGTTCTTGCTGGAGTACCAACTTCTTCTGCGGGATATGCTGTTATGTTGCTTGACGCGAATGGTGAAGTAATCCCAAATAATACCTTGACCACTGAACATATCGGGATGCAAGTAGTGTTCAAGTTGATCGATGGTTGTTCTGGAAATTTATGTTGGGGTTATATAACAGCGGAAGATAAGTTAGCTCCTGAAGTACTTTGTGAAGATATTACCTTAAGCTGTGCAGAGATGTTGACTTACCAAGGACCTCTCGCTGTTGATAATTGTGATAGCGCTCCGACGGTAACTTTACTTTCTGAAACAGATGTTCTTTTAGAATGTGATGACGATTTTATTCGTCAAATTGATCGTACTTATCAAGCAACTGATGCTTGGGGTAATGTATCGTCAGTATGCTCTCAAACAATAATGTTGGAAAGAATAAATTTGGATAAAACAGTTAATTTTACGGATGATCTAGACGTTGCCAATTGGGTAACTACTGTTGAAGGAGATGGTGTTGTTGACGTGTCAGGTGCTCCAAATACAATTACACTTACTGGGTCAAATAATGGTGTGATTTCTGCGACAAATGGAACTGATTTTTGCATTACCGTGACAGAAAGAGGATCAATGGTTTTCAATTGGACTTATGTTTCTTCCAATTCAAATTCTAGCTTCGATCCATTTGGATATTATCATAATGGTTTGTTTTATTCATTGACAGATGGTACTTCAAACTTGTCTCAATCTGGACATTCTTCTGTCTTTCTCAATGAAGGGGATGAGTTTTGTTTTTCTGCTGAATCAACAGATGGTGGCTTGGGAGCTGCAACTACCATTGTTTCAGGTTTAATGTTTTCTGAAATTGATTTCCCTCAAAACTTCATGATGGTTACTGAGAATCCTTTGGCTTGTGGATCATTTGCAACTGATGATAGTGGTCATCCACATCCTGATGTTACGGGTGTGCCTATGCTAAATGGTGATCCGGTATATCCAACCTTTGCAGGTTTGTGTAACGTTACCACTGGATACTCCGATAATGTAATATCAAATGATGGATGTATTATTAAGATTATAAGAACTTGGGTGGTTTCTGAATGGTGGTGTGATGATAGTCCTTTCTTATCCTGTGAGCAAGTGATTGAAATTGTCGATGATCAGGCACCGACATTCACCTGTCCTGATAATATGACTGTACAAACCAATGGTTCTGAATGTAGCGCTACTTTCGTATTGCCATCAATTTCTCCAATTGATAATTGTAATCAAGTAGGACTTTCAGTAAATATGGATACACCAGTTGGAACAATGACTGGAGTAAATGGCGGGGTAATTACATTACCTGTTGGATCACATCAAATTACTTACACAGCTTTAGACGTATGCCTAAATGCTTCTCAATGTACCATTGATGTGATTGTAGAGGATTTCACTGCGCCAGTTGCAGTTTGCGATCAATTTACGGTTGTTAGTTTGAACGAGGGTGGCGAAGCGGAAGTTTTTGCTTCGGTCTTTGATGATGGTTCTTATGATGAATGCGGACTATTGGGTTTTGAAGTCCGTAGGATGGATTCTGATGCGATCTGTAGAGTAGGAGATGATGAATTTGGAGAAAGTATAGTTTTCTGTTGTACGGATGTAGGAGAATCTCGAGTAGTTGTATTTAGAGTTTATGATATCAATGGAAATTATAACGATTGCATGGTTAATGTTGAGGTTCAAGATAAGTTTGCACCTACGATTACTTGTCCAGCCGATGGATTTGTGGATTGCGGTTATGACTTTTCACAAAGTGATTTTTCTGAATTTGGTGAAGCAACTGCAGTAGATGCTTGTGAGGTGACCATTACTTCTTCTGAAGCATATTTCTTAGATCAATGTGGAGAAGGTTATGTTGAACGTACTTTTGTGGCATCGGATGCCAACGGGTCTGCCCAATGTACTCAAAGAATTTATGTGACAAATCCTACACCATTTACTTGCTTGGATGTGATTTGGCCGCAAGATTATGATAGTCAATTGAGTTGTTTAGCGGATGACTTGTCACCAGACAATTTACCTTCGGCTAATGCATATCCTCAGGTGACTGAAGATGCCTGTGATTTAGTGGGTATGAGTTATGTTGATGCTTTATTCCCATTTGAAGATGATAACAATTCTTGTTTCAAAATTGTTAGAACTTGGACGATCATCGATTGGTGTGAAATGGATACACCGGGATATGTACCTTGTGAGCATAGTCAAGTAATTAAAATTAGCAATTTCACGGCTCCAGTAATTATTGGAGATTGTGAACCTATCTCAGTTTGTACTTTTGATCCTGAATGTATGGACGGCTTTGTTGAATTGACAGTGTCAGCAACAGATGATTGTACCCCTAATAATATGTTACAATGGACCTATGTGATTGATGTGAATATGGATGGTACCAATTTGATGACGGATTCTGGGGTAGGTTCCACGATTGATGTGAGTACAGTTTATCCATTAGGAACGCACACCATCCTTTATACGTTTGAAGATCAATGCGGAAATAGTACTTCGTGTTTGAAAGAATTTACCGTAGTTAATTGTAAACCACCAACGGCTTACTGTATCGATGGCTTGAGTATAGCTTTGATTCCAATGGATTTGGATGAGGATGGCGAGATCGATACTGAAATGGCATGTTTGTTTTCAGATCAAATAGATGCCGGAAGTTTTCATTCATGCGGATATGACGTCGATGTGAGTTTTTCGGCTGATGTAGATGATGACAAACTGGTATTCGATTGTTTTGATATTGGTGATAATGAAGTGACACTATGGGTGACAGATGAAAATGGAAATACATCGATTTGTAATACTACGATAGAAGTTCAAGATAATAACGATGTTGATGGTTGTCCTGACCCTGAAGAATGTATCATTTATCCTGAAGCTGAAATTACAGTTTCTCCTGGATGTGATGCAGATTTAAGTCCAGAAGCACTGAATAGCATGGTGACCATTATTGGAGATTGCGATTGTGATGATTTTACAATTAGTTTTAACGATGGTATTGTTTTTCCATACCCAAATTCAACTTGTAGTTATATTACAAGAATTTGGACCATTGATATAGGTTGCAATGCTGAAAATCAACAAGTGACTTTTAATCAAACATTGTTTGTTGTAAATCAAGCGCCCCCACAAATAAATTGTCCTGCAAATGTAACGGTTTCTAATACTGCTGGAAATTGCGAGACCTTTGTAGCAATAGGGGACCCAATCATTACGGCTCCTTGTAACACCGGAATTACTATAACAAACAATTCAGCTTTTGCGGATAGTAATGTTGGTAACGCAAGTGGAGTTTATCCAGTTGGTATCACTGATGTAACTTATACTGTCACTGATGAATGCGGTAATTCGAATACTTGTATTACTACGGTGACCGTATTGGATGGTACTCCTCCGGATTGTCAATCACAAAATATTACGGTAGCGATTGATGCCAATGGAGTGGCAACGATTACAGCCAATGATGTCAATAATGGAAGTTCCGACGATTGTACTCACAGTTTAGCTTTAGGATTAAGTTTGGATGTTACAGAGTTTGGTTGTGATGACTTGGGTGAAAATGTTGTAACTCTTACGGTAACTGATTTTGCAGGAAACACAAGTCAATGCACAGCCACAGTAACCGTTGAAGATATAACAAGTCCTCTTTGTATAGCACAAGATCTGAGCTTATCGCTTGACGCGAATGGTGCCGTAGTTATTACCGCAGATCAAGTAGATAACGGAAGTACTGGTGGTTGTTCATCAAGTTTAGATTTGAGTCTGGATCAAACAATGTTTGATTGCGATGACGTGGGTGACAATATAGTCATCTTAACGGTAACATCAGATAATGGGATGAGTTCACAATGTAGTGCCACGATTACCATTACTGACGATACCTTACCTTCTTTATCATGTCCAGCCAATATTACAGTGGCATGTGATGCAGATACGGATGATTTAACTGCATTTGGAATACCTTCTGTTTCTGACAATTGTCCTGGTGTTTTAGTTTCTGAAATTGTTACTCGAAATACAAATAATTGTGGTGCAGGTTTAATTATAAGAACATTTACTGCGACAGATGCATCAAATAATGTGCAACAATGTGCGCAATTTATTACGGTAGGTTTACCCTCAGATATATTTGATGGTGATACGGACATAGCATGGCCCGCAACTCCAGTTAACTTGACCAGCTGTTTGGATGATACAGATACAGGAAGTCCAGTGCTTTCAATTCCTAATACAGATTGTGCTAATATTAGCATTGATTTTGTGGATGTGGATACTAATCCTACCAATGTTTGTCCAGATACCATTTTAAGGACTTGGACGGTTATTGATTCATGTCAATTAGATAATGTCTCAGGCGATGGAATCTTCACATTTGACCAAACGATTATAATTCAAGATACTGATGCACCGATTATTAATGTATCGGCCACTGAACCACTACCTGATACAATTTTCATTGTGTGTCAGACTGAATTGAACTTTGTAGCGCAAGCTGTCGATTGTAATTTGGTCTCTTTTACCAATGACTCACCTTTCGCCAATAGTTCTGTAGGTGGAGATATTAGTGGTGATTATCCGATGAGTGAATTCTATGTTCGGTTTGAAGCCTTAGATGCTTGTGGGAATAGTAGTATTGATAGTGTCTTTGTCAGTTCTACCGGTGATGATATTACACCACCAGTAATGGATTGTAAAAAATTGATGCCAGAATTGGATGATTCAGGACCATTGTCAATTACCTTGATGCCTGAAGATTTTGTCTGTTTACTATCAGACAATTGTTCGGATTCTATTGATATTGATTTGTTTTTTGTGGATCCCATTTCAGAAGATGATCCTACATTTACCAATCCAACACAATTGTTAACTGTAGATTGCGATGACGTCGACATTATGCAACCGGTATATATTGTTGCAGTTGATGAAGTTGGAAATTTTAGTTTCTGTCAATCGTTAGTCACTTTACTTGATCCACTAAATGTTTGTACTATGAATTTGGTGGCAAATGTAGAAGGTGTTGTTAGGACTGAAAATGACATATTTGTAGAAACTGTAGAGATTGATCTCCAAGGAGCGGATCTTCCAGTCATCATGACTAATGATGATGGAGAGTATGGTTTCCCTAATATGCCTACGGGGGGTACTTATACTGTAATGCCCGAAAAGGATATCAATGATATGGAAGGTGTTAGTACTTTAGATTTAATTCTAATTCAAAAGCATATTCTACAATTACAGACCTTAGACAGTCCATACAAGATTATTGCCGCTGATATTAATAGATCTAATACGATAACAGCTTCTGATTTAATAGAGTTAAGAAAATTAATTTTAGGAGTATACAACGAGTTGCCCAATAATACAAGTTGGAGAATGATTGACGCAAGTTATGAATTCCCAATACCTGCTGATCCTTTTGCCGAATTGTTCCCAGAGGAATATTACATCGATCAATTGAATTCTAATATGAATGTAGATTTTATTGGTGTTAAAATTGGTGACGTAAATGCTTCTTATGATGGCTCAAACTTGATTGGTGGTTTTGATAATAGATTTGATGAGACCGTCATTCTAGAGGCTAAAATCTCTCAAATGTCAAATGATAATTTTGTTCTTGGTTTATATCCAGAAAATTTAAAACAAGTTAATGGATTCCAATTGACTTTTGAATTTGATAATTCGAATAGAGCTTTTATTGATATTGATTCTGATGTCATAGACTTAGAGGATTCTAATATTTCGTTGAATAGACTTGAAAATGGCTTAATCACAATAAGTTGGAATAGCCTTGATGAAGTTTCACTAAATCAAAATGAACCATTATTAGAATTTACTTTTAATGGAAAAGCATTTGATTCGAATGAGCAATTGGATGTCAATTCGAAGATCACAAATGCCGAGTTGTATAGTGCGAATCAAATTAGAGGATTAGAGTTAAGAACTGAATTTGAACAAGCTCGTCAACTTACATTGTTCCAAAATGTTCCGAATCCTTGGAGAAACAACACGCAAATTAAATTTTCAGTAGTTGATTCTGATGAGTTAACAATGAAAATATTTGATGTAGCAGGTAAGTTGATCTTAAATACAACTAAAACATACCTCCCAGGTATTCATACCGTGGAGTTGACTTCAAATCAATTCCCTGCAAGAGGAATTTATTACATTGAATTGTCCAATAGTGAAACTACAGTTCGAAATAAAATGATCTTAATCAATTAGACAATAACACAATAACACGAGGAGGCTGTCTTGAAAAGGATGGCCTCTTTTATTTCTTATTGATATGAATCTAGGCTACTGAATATCTTATCAATAATTTTCATAGAGGACATTTTTTTATGTGCTTTCTATGTGTTGTTTTAAAAATAGTTCAATTCGGCTTACTGCAATCAATCATGATTTCCTTTAAACTTAAACCGAAAATCCACTTTTTTTAATGCTCAACATTACTTAGAGATATGTAGAGCCTCGACGAATAGTAAGTTGCGTACGGCACACTTAGGGATTTTTAAAATACCAAAAATGCTTGGTATTATGATCTTAAACTCGACCAAATTTTCATCATTTCAATTCATAAATTGAAATAGTGAAAGTGTTACCTAACAGATAGTCTGCCTCGTTTTTACCTTTTTTTAATATGATATATTATTGTAATATATAATAATTTGTTATATTTGTTAAGAACTTGATAGGGTAAAATCAAGTTGTTCCATTCCGCAGTAATTATAGGGTAATTTTTTAGGGTAAAAGGGTGTTAAATGTTATTCCACAATGTTCGCGTTGTGCTGGTCAGTACTATTGTTGTTTTTAGTACTGCTTGCGCACATGCTCAAACAGTTATATCGTGTTCTGATGATGCTATCGCTGTCGAGTTCTTTGTTCCTTTCAATGAACAGCAAACTTTCGATGCCTTTTCAACAATATTTCCTGGCAACATAGAATGTTGTAATTCAACTAGTACTGCATTTGATGTAAAATCACCAATCAACAAGTTTATTTCCATGACGGTGGTAAAATCAGGTACTATCATTTATTGGGATCACTGGGAAGATGGCTATGAGACGGATATTTCTAATCCAACTCAGTCTTCTACTCTTGTATGGGGAGATAATGACCCCTCTAACGGAATTGCTTCGGGGTATGCTACTGATGTTTTTTTCGATGGAAGTATTGTAACTCTTCTTTCCGCGATCGAATTACCTAATACAGCGGCAACTATTGAATTTGATGCGATGGACAAGTTTGCAGCTACCTCTAATTTAAGTGCAACAGTTTCAACTTGGGCTAACGGTTCATCCACACTACTTGCTGGTGCGACAACTTTGAATCCTGGTTTCGTTCTGGGTAAATGTTTCGAATTTCCCATGGGAGAAAACGCAGACGTAAATGAAATGTTTGAATATACTGGTGGGTTTATTACCGCATATCACGACGGAACAATTGTTTCAATCGATGCCGATAATAATGGGGTCGTTGAGAAAACAATAAACCTTGATATGGGGGCTTCATATTTAGTGCCTGGAGGAATCAATTTGGGTGCGACGATCAAATCAAATAAAGACATTAATGTCACTGCTGTTACAGGTGATATATGCGCTAATTTTGAATCTAGATGGTTTTCCTTAATTCCACAAGAGAAACTTGGTAATGCATATATTACACCAGTAAGCACTCCATCAAATGCGCCGACATATGTACATGTTTACAATCCGAACCCTATTGCAATTTCTATTGATTGGGAATTAAGCTCATCAGGAATTCAATTGCCTATTAACATTCCCTCGGGAAACTCAACATACATCGTTGTTCCGAATAATGATGCCGCTCGATTTAGTTCGGACGAAAATTTTTATTTGGTCTCTACCATTGATTCGGAAGAACAATCCGGTAGTGCCTGTGAGAACAATCCCAATAAAACAAATGATTGGGGTTATTCCGTTTTGCCTGAATCAATACTAAAACAACAAGTTTTAGGAGTACCTTTTGCACCTGGACAAGATCCTTCTTACACTGGAACTTCTACCGAAAACTCTGCTCCAGTTTGGTTGACGCCTGCTTTTCCTATCGCTTCGGCTTCAACCGGAGAAATCGCAATTTGTATTGATTATAATGGAGATGGTGGCCCTTTAACGGATACTAAAGGCAATTCATATGACATCACAGCATCTTTGGAAGAATTAGAAACCCTAAAAATATACGACCCGGATGGAGATCAGACAGGTATGTCTATTTGGGTTTGTGATGGTTCAGACGCCATTCTTTCCACAGTATGGGGACAAGATCCGAACACCGCCTCTGGAGGTTCGCCAGCAATCGATGTGGGTACGTCTATTAGTCACTTGTCGACCTTGCAATTAAAGAAATATTCAGATTTTATTTACGACGGAAATAATGATGGATTACTTAATTTAGGAGACACACTTCAGTTTTGCATGTGTGTTGAAAATATCGGAAAATTGGATTTTGATCAAAATTCCGTAATCCTTATTGATGATTTTCCAGATTTCTATTCTTATATCCCTGAATCATCTTATTATTTTTTCGATGGAGAAAATCACAAAATTACAGATAATGTTCTTCCATCTTCACCAAATCCATTTGATGAGGACGGATGGATTTTTCCTTCAACGCTGAATCGTTCTTTAAACTATATCGCCTGTTTTGAGGCTGAGTTTGTCAATTTTGGAGATAATCAAACACATGCTTGCAACATTGCTATTGTAGACGATGGAATCGATGATATTACCAATTATGTCTGTAATAATATCGGTTGTAATATTTTGATTTCTAGCCTTACGGCGAATGCTTGTAATCAAAGTATGACTAAAGTCGATATTAATTTAGAATGGTCTGGGCCTTATAAAGAGGAAGATGTTTTTGTCGAAATTGGATCCTTTAGAGATACTGTGCAGCTAATAAGTTATACTAGTCCTTTGACTTTGAGTGTTACTGTTCCCGCCACTGGGAATATCGAAAATGTGTTCATTGGATTTTTAAATCAATCCTGCGAAGCTTCCTCATCAATAGAACTACCTTCTCCTTGTAGCCCTGCGATATCTCTTGAAAAATCTTTATTATCAAGTGTTGAAAAATCTGATGGTAGTTTTGATTTAACATATCAAATTATTGTAGAAAATACTGGGGACGCTCCGGATACATATTCATTGGACGAAAGTCCGCAATATGATGACGATGTTATAATTAATAGCGCCAGTTTTATAAGTTCAATTTCTCCATTTGCAACTCTAAATGAAAGTAATCTTCCATGGAAATTAACATCAGACCAAATCATTGTGAATGGAGAAGAACATATTTTTACGTTAAATTTAAATGTTGAGCTAGACTTTAATGACAATATTGGAGATGACCAATATTCTTCATGTCAAGGCAT
Source organism: Saprospiraceae bacterium (assembly GCA_020629615.1). Classification (GTDB taxonomy): domain Bacteria; phylum Bacteroidota; class Bacteroidia; order Chitinophagales; family Saprospiraceae; genus JAHDCZ01. The sequence goes on along the minus strand of JAHDCZ010000001.1, from coordinate 22,113 downwards.
GGCAGGTAATGGGTTATTTAACGTTGCCCTGATTGAAAATGGAATGGGAGAAACGTTGTCTGATACAACTTGTGCTGAAGTTCCGTCTCTTGAATTAACGAAAACGATCAAATCTATTTCCGATATAAGCTTGAATTGCTACTCAGTTCAATATGTCATTACAGTAGAAAATTTTGGAGGAGCACCAACTCATTATAATCTATTCGATGCTCCAATGTTTGACGATGATTTTGCGATCTCTAACGTGAGCTTTGTGAGTAATGTACCATCAAATTTGGGTACATCTTTTAGCCCTTCTTTGGAATATAATTTGGCATCAAACCAAGCAATTGATGCCATGACAAAACATACCTACACGATAAGTTATGAAGTGTGTCTAGATCTAAGTCCAGATTCATTAGGCGATAATGTTTATAACAATTCCTGTGACGAAAATACAGGTGGAGGATTGGCTAATCAGGCAAGTCTAGATCAAAATCTAGATGGGATCATTGATCAAACCGATAATGCGTGCTTTGATGCTCCATATCTTACTATTACAAAAACACTTTCAAGTTCGACTATTCAGGAGGACGGAAGTTATAACTTAGTCTATGCGATACAAGTAAGGAATATTGGTGGTGCAGCTGATAATTATGATCTTTTTGATTACCCTCAATATGATGATGACATTAACTTGAACATTGCATCCTTTTCTAGTAATACTTTAAATTCGGGCTTTCTACCAACAGTTATAGCAGATCCAAATGGATGGCAACTTGCCAGTGATCAAACTATTAATCCAAATGAAACACACGATTATACTTTAGTCCTAAATCTAAGTTTGAATTTAAATGACTCCGAAGGTGATAATATGTATGATCCTTGTGACGGAATGGTTGGAAATGGCATTTTTAATTCAAGTTCATTGGATGTAAATAGCGATGGCGTACCAGATATAACAGATACTGCCTGTGGAGATGTGCCTGCATTAATGCTTGAAAAGAGTATTCAAAACATCAGTCCTCAAAATTCGGATGATTCTTATGATATCAGTTATATGATTGCGGTAAGTAATAATGGAGGAGTTTCTGGAGTCTATGATTTATTTGATTATCCTCAGTTTGATGATGACATTCTAATAAACACAGCTTCCTTTACAAGCACGCTCGGAGATTCTGAATCTTTACCGCAAGTCATTCCGATAAATGGCTGGTCCTTGAAATCAAATCAAATTCTTAGTGCTGGCTCAATGGACTTATTTATTGTAAATATTAATGTAACCTTAAATGTTCATGATGATCAAGGCGATAATTTTTTAAGTACTTGTGATGGTGATCCTACCCCCGGTCAAGGATTGTTTAATTCTGCATCTATTGATGTAAACAATGATGGTGTCTTTGATGTTTCCGACGAGGTCTGTGGTGACCTCCCTCTTATCCAAGTGAGTAAAAGTGTGGCAAGTGTAGTTCAAAATACAGATCTATCATTTACAATTGACTATGCAATTACTGTATCCAACACTGGAGGATCTCAAGGATCTTATTCTCTAGACGATACACCTCGTTATGATGATGATATCACGATGATTTCAAGTTCATTTACATCGGATATCGGTTTAAATGGACTTCTTCCGTTGGATGATTCTATTTGGAAATTGGCAACAGATCAATTGATTGATGCTGGTGACACGCATACATTTTACATAATCGTAAGTTCAAGTATTGATCTTACAGATTCCTCCGAGGGTGATAATGTTTACTCAAATTGTGACTCCTCCGAAGAATATAGAGCTTTAAAGAATGAAGCCACTATTGATACCAATGGTGATGGTATTCCAAATGATACCGATGATGCCTGTATTGATCTACCGTATCTCGTAATGTCCAAAACCTTATCAAGCGTTGAGATTCAGGCAGACGGCTCTTATGAGTTAATCTATCAAATCATTGTTGAAAATGAAGGGGGTCTTTCTGATTCGTATACGCTATATGACCTTCCTCAATACGATGATGATATTGTCATGAATTCTGCTAGTTTTACGAGTAACACGAATAACAGCGGATCCTTGGATGTAATCCTACCCAGTCCGCATGGTTGGATCCTTGCCAGTGATGAAGATATTGATCCATCACAAAGCCACACTTATTATTTGAATTTAAATGTATCAATTGATTTAGATAACGATTTGATCGGTGATAATATCTACAGTGCGTGTAATGGCTCATCTGGGAATGGGATCTTTAATACTTCTGCGCTTGACGCGAATGATGATGGTGTTTTAGATATTTTTGATTCGGCCTGCGGAGAGGTTCCAATATTGAATGTTCAAAAGAATTTTATCAATCTCAGTGAGCAAAAAAATGATGGATCGTATGATCTTGTTTACACTATAATGGTGTCCAATTATGGAGGTTTGATAGGAGAGTACGAACTAAGAGATTTGCCTCAATACGATGACGATATCGCAATTAATTATGCGAGTTATACTAGTACCTTGTTGACTGGTGAGACGCTTTCTTCTGTAGTGCCTAATGAAGGTTGGACACTAAATAGCAATCAGAGCTTAGATCCCGGTGATACTGATATTTATACTTTAATGATCAATGTGAGTCTTAATTTGAATGATGAGGTCGGGGATAACGTATATGACGCATGTGATACTAACCCTCTTGGAGGCCAAGGACTTTTTAATCAAGCTTTTATTGATACTAATGGAGATGGTATATATGATGATTCGGATAATTCATGTGGAGACCTTCCTGCGATAAGTATTAGAAAGGAGATGATTTCAATGACAGAAAATCCTGATCTGTCTTATACCACGATTTATGAAATATTAGTCAGTAATACTGGTGGTGCTATCGGAAGCTATGATTTATGGGATACGCCATTGTATGATGATGATTTGGAAATAATTTCGTCTTCGTTCTCTACAAATATTGGTTTAAACGGAACGCTGCTGCCTTCAGATTTGATATGGAATTTGGCAGATGATCAATCCATCGATTCCAATTCGACACATGTTTATACCGTAATTGTTACAGCAATTCTTGATCTTTCTGAAGAGTCCGATGGGGACAACGTTTATATTAATTGTGATTCTAATGATCCGAATAAAGGGGTGAATAATGTTGCGATCATTGATACCAATAATGATGGAATTGGAGATGATTATGATAATGCTTGTGCCGATTTGGATTATCTCGTTTTACATAAACAAGTCATCGAAAATATTCCAAATGAAGACGGTACATTTACTCTTACTTATGAAATCATAGTTGAAAATCAAGGAGGAAGAGCAGGGCTTTTCGATTTGTTTGATGCTCCGGATTATGATGATGATTTATTGATTGAAATGGCTAGTTTTTCTTCTAGTTTTGGTTCTGGTGGTTCATTAGATCCGAATAGTTCACTTTGGGAATTGACCAATGATCGAAATATTCCTTCTGGAGAAACTTACACCTTTACGGTAACGGTAATCATGTCATTGCAATTGTCAAATACTAATGTTGGTGATGGTTATTATTCTCAGTGTGATGGTCCAGGAACAGGAACTTATAATCAGGCACTTCTAGATGCTAATAATGATGGAGTTATGGATTTGGAAGATAATACATGTCAGGATCTTCAATTATACGATTTGGCTTTGAAGATGACCGCAACAGAAGAATTTGTTTTTGCCGAGGATACTTCTAGATGGGAAATCACAGTTTATAATCAAGGTATGGAACCTGTTCAAGATGTAAAACTAATGTTTTATACACCAGAAGATCTTAGTATCGATTTGTCCCTTAATCCAAAGTGGACTATGATAGGATCTAATGCATCTTATATTTATAATGGAGCATTATTTCCAGAAGATTCTTTAGAGGTAGAATTATTTACCGCCGCTAAATCTTCGATTGATAACCATAACCTACTGGGATATGCGGAAATCTACGGCATGAGTAATATGGTCGGACAAGATCTATCCAATTTGGATATGGACAGTTATCCTGATACAAATAAAGACAATGATATAGGTGGAGAAATTTTTACTCACACTGATGACCTAATAACGGATAATGGTTTAATTGATGAGGACGATCATGATCCTGCAAAATTATTCGCTTGTCCTGATGGATTATCTTGTAAAGGACACCTTAATGTCAGTTTAGACGAAAATTGTCAGGCCACCATTACGGCCGCAATAATCTTGTCAGAAATTGAATTGCCATTAAGTGAGTATTCTATCATTATCACGGATGTAAATGGAAATGTCGTGGATAATGTTTTTGAACCTATAGATTTAGGACAAACGTTCTTTGTATCGGTTTCATTAAGTTCTGTTTGTGATCACTTGAGCTGCTGGGGTGAAATATTCATAGAAGACAAGTTTTCTCCGACAATCGTATGTGTGGATGAGGATTTGGCTTGCAATGCGATCGAAGATGCGACCGACCCAGTGATCATGGACAATTGCGGTTCAGATTTAATCTTATTGAGCGAGGTGCATGAAAATTTGTTTTGCGATCCATCTTATACAGGTCGGATAACGAAGACTTGGCAAGCAGTAGATGCTTATGGAAATGTTAGCAATGTCTGTACTCAAGTGATTAGTTTGGAAAGAATAGACTTGGGATCAGTGGTATTTCCATTGTCTACAAATATCAATTTTGCATGTGATGCTTCCTATGCAACAGATGTAAATGGTCATCCAGATCCAAGTGTAACCGGAGTGCCAATGTATTTGGGTAATCCATTATTTCCGATGTTGCCTGATAATTTCTGTAATGGATTTGCAAGTTACACGGATGAAGTATTAGTGAATTCAAGTTGCCACACTCAAATTTTAAGAGAATGGCAGGTGGGCGAATGGTATTGCTCAGGAATAGTAGGGCCAATGATTTGGATGCAATTAATCGATATCAAAGATTTGAATGGTCCAACGATTAATTGTCCATCCAATATCACCTTGAGCACGAGCGATGGATTCAATAATTGTGAAGGTACCGTAAGCTTGCCAAGTGCAACAGTGAGCGATAATTGTAGTAATCCTATAGAAGTGGATGTAACTTATCCCGGTGGTTTCAATGATAATGAGAATGGAGGAACAGCGACTCTTCCCGTTGGAGATCATTTGATCACCTATACGGCGTACGATGCTTGTGGAAATAGCAATAGTTGCACAATGACCTTGACAATAGCTGATGAGACACAACCGATTGCAATCTGTGAAGGAAATACAGTAGTGTCCATCAAACAAAATGGAACTGTAGTGGCTTCCGCCGAATCCTTTGATGATGGATCATATGATAATTGTGGAATCGATCGCTTTGAAGTAAGAAGGATGACAGATGCTTGTGGTGTAGTTGGAAACTCAGTGCTTGGACAAAGTGTAACGTTCTGTTGCTTAGATGTCGGAACAGAACAAATGTTGCAGTTGCGAGTTTATGATGCTGCAGGAAATTATACCGATTGTATGATCAATGTAGCGGTTCAAGATAAGATAGAACCGGTATTGACCTGCCCCGGAAATATGACAGTTCCTTGCACCACCAACTACGATTTGAACAACTTGGATGCTATATTTGGGGTTGCAACAGTAAGTGATAATTGCCAGACAACCCAAGAAGTGATGGAGGTGACGACCGAAGATTTTGATCAGTGTGGTACAGGAACATTGCTAAGGGAATTTAGTATTATTAGCCATTCGGGCTTGACCCAAACTTGTACACAGGTGATCAGTTTTACCAACAATACTCCGATCTTAGCCTCAGATATAACGTGGCCAGCAGACTATGAAGGCGAAGCTTGTGGCGTGACAGATATTTTGCCAGCAGACTTACCTGCAATAAATAGTGAGCCTATCCTAGATGATGGTCCATGTGATCTAGTCGCATTTAACTATGTTGATGATGTATTCAATTTTGTACAAGGAGATAATGCCTGCTTTAAAATTGTTCGAACATGGACTGTGATCGACTGGTGTCAGCCAATTGCAGGAGGATTTGCACAATGGACACATCAGCAAGTGATTAAAATAAATGAAACGAGTGTTCCACAAATCACAAGTGATTTATCGACAGTTATAGTGGAAACCTTGGATGCCGAATGTATGGATGGTCAACTGAGCTTGATGGCAATGGGTATAGATGCTTGTACTAGTGAGGAAGACTTGGTGTGGTCCTATGAGATCGATGCCGATGGGGATGGCATAGCTGACTATGTTGGCAATAATAATGACCTTAGTGGAGAATATCCAATAGGGAATTATGAAATTACCTGGCGAGTCACAGATGGTTGTGGGAATTTTACTGAAGGAACCCAGATGTTTGAAGTAGTCAATGTAAAACCACCGACGGCAGTATGTATTAATGGTTTAAGTACTCAATTGCTTGGCATGGATACTGATGGAGATGGAGAATTAGATACAGAAATGGTTCTGTTGAACCCATCATACTTCGATGGTGGAAGTGCTCATGTTTGTGGATATCCAGTCACCTTGAGTTTTGATGCTGAGGGATTTGTGACAGAGCTGATATACGATTGTGATGACATTGGAATTCAAAACGTCGCATTGTATGTAACTGATATTAATGGGAATCAATCTTTCTGTGAAACCTTTATTGAAGTGATTGATGATAATAATGTCAGCTTATGTAATACCGGTGGTTTGGTGTCGATAGAAGGTCAGATAGAAAATCAATATGAAGAGGATGTGGAAGAAGTGAAGGTTAACCTGACTGGTGATGCAAATTTTCAAGATATGACAGGGGAAGAAGGAGAGTATGGTTTTGGAGAGATGCCAATGGGTGGAAATTACGTAGTGGTTCCTGAGAAAAATGATGATGTGATGAATGGAGTAAGTACCTTAGATTTGGTGTTGATACAAAAACACATTTTGGGACTACAGAGTTTGTCAAATCCATACGATCTGATTGCAGCGGATATCAATAGAAGTGAGGAAATAACGGCTTTGGATTTGATAGAATTAAGAAAGGTGATTTTAGGTATATATGATGAGTTTCCTAATAATACGAGTTGGAGATTTATAGACGGCTTGTATAGTTTTAATGATCCAGACAATCCGTGGTTGGAAGTATTGCCAGAGCAATATGAGATTGATAATTTATCAGAGGATATGGAGATCAATTTTGTTGGAGTGAAGACAGGTGATGTGAATGGAAGTGTGGAAACTAACCTAAGAGAAGAAAGTATAGAACTTAGAAGTGGGGTAGAAGTTGTATTCGAAATACCTAGGATGGTGAAAGAAATAGAAGGTCAGAAATTGATACCCGTATATGGAACAAAAGAAATAAGTGTTGATGGATTCCAATTGAGTTTGGATTTTAATGGGAAAATTGAAAATCTTATCTCTGGAGCCTTAGAAATGTCTGGAATTAATTATTTCCAAAAAGAAGGAAAATTAAATATACTATGGTATTCTCCTAGCGGTCTGCCAGTAAAATTGGATGACGTAGACAAAGCTCTTTTTTACATCGCATTGGATCAACGAGAAGATATAATAACAGACAAGTTTAGTTTATCTTCGGATGGATTAAATCACGAGTTGTATGTGAATGAAAAGGTTCAAAAATTGTTAGTAAATATACGCGATGAGGGATTTGAAACAAATACATTTAGAGTGGATCAAAATGTTCCGAATCCATGGAGCGATAAGACATATTTACATTATTCAATCCCTGAAGATGGAGCGCTAAGCTTTAAAATCTATAATGCCCAAGGTCAAATTCAGATGCAAGAATTGTTAAGTCTAGAAGAAGGAAATCATATTCTAGAAATTACCAAAGAAGATTTGAAGAATAGTGGAGTGTATCTCATCGAACTACAATTCAAAAATGATATCATTCGAAAAAAAATGATATATATCGAATAATTACAAGAACAATTGAAAAGAGGAGTAATTGTGCTCCTCCTTTTGATTAAACTAAATCCTTCTTCTCCTTTTGTAATATTTTAACGTATTCAACTAGTTTAGTTCATTCATATTATATATTTTTATAATATGAATTCATCTGCATTTAAACCTATTGTTCTTCGGCTTTCGAAAACTTTAATTATAGAACAGATCGTAACATCATTTAGACAATTGATGTCCGAAGAAATGGAATACAATGGTTTCAAAATTCAAGCTGAAATTGATGGTGAAATTGCCTTGAAAGCACAAGAGAAAGAATTCTTATTAAGACTTCCTTTATCTCTGAAAATGTATAAACCTGAAGGTTTGTTTACCTTGGAAGCAAACGGGAAACTTTATTTTGATTTTAAAATTCAAGTTCAAATTGAGAAGGATTTTTCTTTGAGTACTAATTCTGAATTAATGGATCATGAGTGGCTTGTTGATCCCAAAGTAAAGATGGGGATTCTTAATATCCCTATTGAATCACTAGCAGATTATGCCTTGGATAAAACCAAAGAAAGACTTTTAGATCACGTAGATGAAATGATTCACAAAAACTTAGATTTTCATCAGCTAATGAATCAACAGTTTCAAACTTTATACCAAGGTATACCCATTCCAGGTGATCTTCACTTTTACGCAAGTTTTAATTTGAACGAAGTTCACATGTCTTATTTTATTGATTCTGAAACTTATATTTCTGTTGAAATAGGATTTAGAGGAAAACTAAAAGTTCAAGATCAAATTCATCAATTAGATGATTATACTATTCCTTGTTTTGAGTGGAAATCTGAGGTTATTTCGTCTGATCATAATCAACTAGATTTGAATCTTACCTATGATGTGTTGAAACCTATTATCTTAAATCAAATTACTAATTTGGATATGGGAGGTCAACAAATACAAGTCACGGATTTAAATATAAATTATGATGAATCACTAAAACTAGATTTTCAATTGACCAAACCCATCGAAGCCAATTTAGAAATCTTCGGAGATATAACATTAGAGAATGGATGCATTCTGATTGAAGACGAAAACGTCAATTTAAAAGCTAAGAATATATTTCATAAACTTGGAGCACCAGTAATAAGTAAAATCATCGAAAGTAGATTGGAAAATTATTTTCCTCTAGATATTAATTCAATCCTCGAAGTCCATACCAATGATCTTAATCAATCTGTCAAAGGATCAGAGGCGATAAAAATAAAACTAGAAGCACAACCCATTAAATTGGAATCCTTACTTCTTAAACCAAAAGGATTGCAAGCCATGTTAAACACCGAACAACTAGATCTTCAAATTGCAATCAATCAACTTTCCAGTTCAAAAGAAGCTTAAAAATGAAATATTCTATTTCAGCGGGACATGAAGAAACTTTACGAGCCGCAAAAGAAGTATTGCTAAGTGGTGGAAATGCTGTAGATGCCGCAATTGCTGCGTATTGGATGAGCTTTCTTTCAGAGCCTTGTATGGCATCTGCAGGCGCAGGTGGTTTTGCATTGGTAAATGTTCCAAATCAAGGAATAGAGATGGTAGATTTTTTTTGCCAAACTCCGATGACAAAGAAAGTTGAATCACGTCTAGATTTTTATCCTGTCACGATTGATTTTGGTCCCACGACCGAAGACTTTCATGTAGGATTGGGATCAATGGCAACTCCTGGGGCAATTAGTGGTATGTATGCGATGCACGAGAAGTGGGGCAGTATTCCTATGAAAGAATTGGCATCTCAAGCTGTTCGAAGTGCAAAGGAAGGCATCGCTTTAAATACCTTTCAAGCACTTGATCTAGAATTGTTAAAGGATATTTTTAGCATCAGTCCTCGTGGTCGAGAGATATTTTTTAATCAAGAAATAACCAAGAAAGAGGGAGAATTAATCCAAATGCCTTACTTAGCCGATTTTTTAGAAAGCATGGCTTTGGAAGGATCAGATCTATTCTACAAAGGAGAAATTGCCCGTAAATTGGTTTTCGACTGCCAGGAAAATGGTGGAACTCTTGCCTTAGAAGACTTAGCAAACTATAAAACTATCTTTAGAGAACCCTTGAGTTTTCATTGGAAGGAATATGAGGTTTATACGACAAACTATCCTTCTTCTGGCGGGATAATTTTGGCGGCACTACTTAAAACGATCGAATCTAAATTGTCAAAAGAGTTGAGAATCAACTCAAAAGAGCATTTTGATTTATTACTTGAGGTTAATCAATTGATACATTCGCTCAAAGACAATGACACTGAATTGATCAATTATCTAAAAACTAATTTTCATATTATCTCGGAGGACGAAAATTCTAACTTGAACACTCAAGGTACCTCGCACTTTAATATAGTCGATAAAAATGGAATGGCAGTCGCATTAACTACATCTATTGGTGAAGGTTGTGGATACTTTATTGAAGGAACAGATATGCAGATGAATAATATGTTGGGTGAGGCGGCTTTATTGCCGAATGGATTCCATAGTTGGCAAGAAAACTCTAGACTTCGATCCATGATGACCCCAACGATGGTTCGAAAACAAAACGATCTCGTTTTCGTCACGGGTACTGGCGGTGCTGGAAGAATACCCTTTATGCTAGCACAAACAATTCTTAATACATTGCATTTTAATCTTCCTTTGTACAAAGCCGTTCATTCTCCAAAATTATATTTTGATGGCTCCGAATTAAACGCTGAAAATGGATTTGATCATGAGTATTCTGGTCCAATCAACTTTAAAGAATGGAATGGAAAATCACTTTACTTTGGCGGAACACATTCTATTATTTTAAGTAATGAAAGTTCTGAAGCCGTTGGTGATGAAAGGCGCTACGGCGTAGGAGAGAGTGCTTAGATTTTAAGTTTTTATTAAAATATTCATAACAATAATGAAGTTCAGATTCGTGTTAATGAAAATGTAAAGTCTGTATTCCTACATTTAAGTAAAACCGCTTATGAACAGAAAAGAATTCCTTCAGAAGTCATCATTAACTGTTTTCGGAGTATCTACTTTTGGAACAATTGTTCAACGAGATGATGGATCTTTCAATGGTGATTGTGAAACCACCAATGATATTTTGGGCCCTTTTTATCGCGCTGATGCGCCAATGCGTTCGGATTTGACAAGTGAAGGACTAGAAGGTGCTAGAATTTTCTTAGAAGGAAAGGTTTTAAAGTCCGATTGTCAAACTCCAATTTCGAATGCCTTAGTTGAAATTTGGCATTGTAACACAGAAGGTGAATACGATAATGAATCCCCTGATTTTAATCAAAGAGCCAGGATTTTAACCGATTCAAATGGAAACTATAAATTCAAAACCATTCTTCCTGGAAAATATATGAATGGCGAATTATATCGACCAGCTCATATCCATTACAGAGTAAGTGCCAAAAATTCTAAAGAACTGATATCACAGATTTATTTCAAAGGTGATCCGCACATTGAATCAGATCCATGGGCTTCCAAACCTAAAGCACAATTGAGAATTCTAGACTTAATACCAGCCGATACAAATGGAAATCTCAGTCTTAATTTTGATATCTACTTAAAGGCAATACAGAACGAAAAGAAACTCTAAGCTCAAACTACAGAGGTAATTTTTAATTTATTTGATTTTTTTGTCAAATATGCCATAAACCTTTCTTTTTCTAAATGTATAATATTGTAATATTAAGAAAAAAACAGAATTATGAAATTGATTGAGCTTTCAAAACTAGAAGATAGAATACCAACTCACGCTCTAGTAAATGAGCTGGATTTAGTGATCGTTAAATATGATGATTCTGTTTCTGTTTTATATGGAAGATGTCTTCATAGAGGTGCTTTAATGTCTGATGGATTTATCGAAGGCAACAATTTAATTTGTGGTTTACATGGATGGGATTATCGATACGATACCGGAGTTAGTGAATACAATAATAAAGAAGTGTTGCATAAATTTAAAACTGAAGTTAAAGATGGCTGGCTTCATGTAGATGAAAATGAAATTAATGAATACCTCGAAGTAAATCCACAAATATTTAAGCGCAATATTTATCAAGGGGCTTATGCAGATACTCATCCAGAGGACACAGAACCCTATACGGCGTATATCAAAGAACTAGCACAAAATGGATTGAAGAACTTTGGACATCATGGACCTTCGGCTTCAATGGGTGTTGATAGAAATACCTTACCGAAATGGTCAGATATTCAATTTCTACCAGCTCAACTTGCAACACGACCTTTATTAGATCATGAAGAAGTAAGAACTTCATTAGTCATAGGTCCGAAGGCGAACAAACCATTACAATTAGATATGCCTTTTTTTGTATCCGATATGAGTTTTGGTGCTTTATCGCGAGAAGCAAAAATTGCTTTATCGATGGGAGCAGAATTGGCAGGTACAGGCATTTGTAGTGGGGAAGGAGGAATGCTACCCGAAGAGCAAGAAAACAATTCTAGATATTTTTACGAATTGGCCTCGGGTAAATTTGGGTTTTCTTGGGAAAAGGTAAAAAAAGCACAAGCTTTTCATTTTAAAGGAGGGCAAGGGGCTAAGACGGGAACTGGAGGGCATTTGCCTGGATCAAAGGTTACGAAAGAAATTGCAGAGGTTAGAGGACTTAATGAAGGGCAAGCTGCGATTTCTCCTGCGGCATTCCCGGATTTAATTACTGTCGAGGATTTTCGAAGAGTAGCGACTGAAGTAAGAGAAAGAACGGGGGGTATTCCTATCGGATTCAAATTAGCAGCGAGCCATATTGAAAAAGACATTGATTTTGCTTTGGATGTCGGTATCGATTATATTATTTTAGATGGAAGAGGAGGTGGAACTGGATCTGCTCCAACTATTTTAAGAGACAATATCAATGTTCCTACGATTCCAGCATTGGCTCGAGCACGAAAGCACTTGGACAATCAAGACGCGAAAAATATCAGTTTAATTATCACAGGTGGACTAAGGGTTCCTGAAGATTTTGCAAAAGCCCTAATGCTTGGAGCAGATGGCGTTGCCTTATCTAATGCTGCTTTACAAGCTATCGGTTGTTTGGGGATGAGAGCTTGTGGAAGTAATAATTGTCCAGTCGGAATAGCAACCCAAAAGGATCACCTTCGTGCCAGACTTGTAATTGAGTCTTCGGCAAATCAACTCAATAATTTCTTCCGAGCCTCAAACGAACTAGTGAAAGTGATAGCTAGATCTTGTGGTTATGATAATATTCAACAATTTAAGTTGAGTGATCTAAGTACCCTGGATTATAAAATGCATCAGTTAACCGGCATCCATTTCGCTGGAGTGAGCGGGTAGCAATATTATCTTCGATCAAACCCTAAGGAATTATAACTATCAACTTATAATAATAATGACCATTCCTTATTATTATAAAGGTTTTAGGACATTATTTCTATCGAAAGGAAGTCTCTTAGCCCATCATTTCATACATCCCTAAGAAAACCAAAGCGCCAGCCACAAAACCAATGGCAGCCAACCAAGTTACTTTCTTAAGGTACCAAATGAAATCAATTTTTTCCATTCCCATAGCCGCAACGCCAGCCGCAGAACCGATAATCAACATACTTCCACCCGTTCCAGCGGAATAAGCGATAAAATGCCATAGTTTAGAATCAACCGCAGCTTCATACATACCCATTGAAGCTGCCACTAATGGTACATTATCAATGATGGCCGAACCCACACCGAGTAACATAATGACAATGTCTTGATTGGGTATAAAATTATCCAATCCTCTTGCTACATACCTCAACGCACCATCCGAACCAATGGCCACACTTTCAATAGCAGCTACTGCCATCAAGATTCCTAGGAAGAATAATATACTTGACATTTCGATTCGCGAAAGCGCAACATGAGCAGAATATAGGTGTTTTCTCTCGTCATTAAAATCCTCTTCTGGATGAATATATTCTGAGACCAACCACACAATTCCCAAACTTAACATCATTCCTAAATATGGAGGTAGGTGAGTGATCGTTTTAAATATTGGAACAAATACAATCATGCCTAATCCTAAATAAAGCATCAGCTTACTTGAAAGTAGCTTTTCGGCAAGCTCATCATTAGAAGTGTCTACATCAATCTCACCTTGGAAGGGTTTCATGAATGAGGCGATAATGGTTGGTATGAAAAAACATACCAAGGAAGGAATAACCAACCATTGAATTAAACCGGCTGTCGTCACTCGCTTTCCAATCCACAACATAGTTGTCGTAACATCGCCGATAGGAGACCAGGCACCACCTGCATTGGCAGCGATAATCACCATTGAAGCAAACCAAATTCGATCCGTTTTGCTCGGAATTATTTTTCTCAGCAATGTCACCAAAACGATAGTAGCAGTTAAATTGTCAATAATGGCACTCAGTATGAAAGCCAGTGCACCAATTATCCACAATAATTTCTTTTTACTCTTTGTGTTTACCGCTCCTTTTAATATTTCAAAACCACGATGCAAATCTACAATTTCAACAATGGTCATGGCTCCAATCAAGAATACCAAAATCTCCGCTGTTTTACCCAAATGATGAAGCAAAGTGTTGGTAAATCCATGTTCCGCTTCATGACCACTAGCACCCGCTATAAAAGAAAACAAATGATCATGAGAATCAATCACGGTTAAAAGTCCTTTGTGAAAACCAATCGCCAATAAGGCCCAACATAAGGCTCCCATAATCAGGGCTGGAACGGTTTTATCTAATTTTAATGGATGTTCTAAAACAATTGCTAAATATCCTATGACAAAGACGACTATTATTGCTGCAATCATGGTATTAAAATGTTAGTTTTTTAGACGATCTTATATTTCTATCGCCTCCGTTAATGTTTGATTTATGTAGTTGCTCATTTCAAAATCAACGCAAAGTTAGAATTTTATTTATTTGCTCATAATAATTAATACTTCCTAGGTCATAATAGCTGATGTCCTTAAACTTTGGAAAAAATTAAAACTCAATTAAACAGAATATAGATTCCATAAATTTGGCTTAACTTTGCGCCTTGTATGGCTAAAATCGCAGACATAGATTTAGGAGATTTTCCATTATTATTAGCTCCAATGGAAGATGTGAGTGATCCACCTTTTCGAGCTCTTTGTAAAGAGCAGGGATGTGATATGATGTATACCGAGTTCATTTCAGTGGAAGGCTTAATAAGGGATGCCTCCAAAAGTGTTCAAAAACTGGATATTTATGACTATGAAAGACCGGTAGGTATCCAAATATTTGGAGCAGAGATATCATCTATGAGGCGAGCAGCAGAAATTGTTGAAGAAGCTAAGCCCGAAGTTTTGGATATTAATTATGGTTGCCCCGTTAAAAAGGTGGTTTGCAAAATGGCGGGAGCAGGAATATTGCAAGATATCCCCAAAATGGTCCAATTGACCAAAGAAATAGTTGATGCTACATCCTTACCCGTGACGGTTAAAACGAGATTGGGATGGGATGACAACAGCATCAAAATCGAAGAAGTCGCTGAGCGATTACAGGATGTAGGGATCAAAGCCCTTGCCATTCATGGTCGCACCAGAAAACAAATGTACAAGGGCGAAGCAGATTGGACTCAAATTGGAGCGATTAAAAGAAATCCAAGAATTCATATTCCGATTATTGGAAATGGAGACATAGATTCGCCTCAAAAGGCAGTAGAGTACAAAAAGAAATATGGCGTAGATGGAATTATGATTGGACGCGCCTCTATTGGGAATCCCTGGATTTTTAGAGAAATAAAACATTACGTCAAAACTGGAGAATTATTAGATCCTCCAACAATCTCTGAACGAGTAGCAGCTGCTAGAAAACATTTACAACATTCGATCGAGTGGAAAGGACAAAAACTAGGTATCCTTGAAATGCGAAGGCATTATACCAATTATTTTAGAGGATTTCATGGCATAAAACCCTATAGAGCAGAGTTGGTAACTCAAGATGATCCGGAGGTTATTTATAATTTATTAGATATTATTGAAGAAAGATATAATAGCTTTGTTCCCGCATAGATGTTATTCAGTATAAGACCATACGAGCGTAAGATTTTTGAATTGATCCGAGAGGCCGGTAAAGAATTGAATTATCCTGTCTATGTAGTCGGTGGTTATGTTCGAGATCGTATTATCGGACGAGATTCCAAAGATTTAGATATTGTTTGTTTGGGAAATGGGATTGAATTGGCCAAGCATCTTGCGACCAAGTTGAGACCCATACCTAGGATTGCAGTTTATAGCCGGTTTGGGACTGCAATGATCAAACATCAAAGTATCGAGATCGAATTTGTGGGTGCTCGAAAAGAATCCTACCGCCACGATTCACGAAAACCGATTGTAGAAGAGGGCAGTTTAGAAGATGATCAAAACAGAAGAGATTTTACGATCAATGCGCTAGCGGTCAGTTTGAATGATGAAAATTATGGTGAAATTATCGACCCATTCGGTGGTTTATTTCACTTGGAAGATAAAACCATCAAAACACCCTTGGACCCTGGGGCCACATTTTCAGATGATCCTTTGAGAATGTTAAGAGCCATTCGCTTTGCAGCTCAATTGGATTTTGAAATTGAAGCAGATACCTATCTTGCCTTGTCCAAGTTTAAAAATAGATTGGGGATTATCTCCAAAGAACGAATCACAGGAGAATTGATGAAGATCATGGCAACTCCAAAGCCGTCGGTCGGGTTTAAGTTACTTTTTGACACTGGGATTCTCGAAATTATTTTTCCAGAATTACATCGTCTTTATGGCGTCGAGCTACGGAATGGAATAGCTCACAAGGACAATTTTTATCACACCCTTCAAGTCTTAGATAATATTTGTCCGCACACCGAAAACATTTGGTTGCGATGGGCGGCTTTGCTTCATGATATTGCAAAGCCACCAACCAAAAGATTCAATGATAAAGTGGGCTGGACCTTCCATGGGCACGAAGCACTAGGAGGAATTATGGTTCCAAAAATTTTCAAGAAGATGAAGCTGCCTTTGGATCATAAAATGAAATATGTCCAAAAGTTAGTTCGACTTCATCTGCGTCCGATAAGTTTAACCAATGAGAATATTACGGATTCAGCGATCCGGAGATTGCTCTTTGATGCGGGAGATGATATCGAAGATTTGATGACACTTTGTCGAGCGGACATCACGTCAAAAAATGATGCAAAAGTCAAACGATATCTTAAAAATTACGAGATCGTCCAACAAAAATTAAAGGAGGTAGAAGAGAAAGATCACATTAGAAATTGGCAGCCACCTATAACGGGTGATCTCATTATGGAAACCTTTGGATTGAAGCCGGGAAGGGAAGTCGGAGTTTTGAAAACCGCGATTCGTGAGGCGATTTTGGATGGCGATATCAACAACGAATACAGTGCCGCTTTTGATTTCTTACTAGAAAAGGCTAAAGAAATAGGTTTACAACCCGTAAATTAAAGCTTCTAATCTGAAGCTATGAAACAACTTTGTTACTTTATTTTTCTTTTCATTTTTGCCTTGCAATTTAGTTCTTGTATTGAGGATCATGCCGATCACGATTTGAGTATTTTGCCGCTACCTCAAGAAGTTGAAGACGGTCATGGATTTTTTGCCAGGGATAATTTTAAAATATTTGCACCAGAGGATGACCGTTCTTATTATATGAATGTTTTTTCAGATCTGGGCTGGGATACCACCAACGAAAATAAAGAAGGCAAAGCCAATGTAGTGATTAAAATGGATTACAGCTTCAAAGAAGAGGCTTATGAATTGATTGTGGAAAGGAAGAAAATTCTCATCCGAGCCTCGAGTCGAAAAGGAGTTTTTTATGCCATTCAAAGTCTAAAACAATTAGTGTGGTTAAATAATAATCAAATTCCCAATTGTAAGATCAAAGATGAACCGAGATTTTCTTATCGCGGTATGCATTTGGATGTGGCCCGCCATTTTCATGATCTTGATTTTGTCAAGCGATATATTGATGTGATGGCGATGTATAAGTATAATTATTTTCATTGGCATTTAACAGAAGATCAGGGTTGGAGAATTGAAATCAAAAAGTATCCTCGTCTGCAGGAGATTGCAGCATATCGGGATGAAACATTAATCGGACATTACACGGATCAACCGCATCAATTTGATGGTAAAAAATATGGAGGATATTATACGCAGGAGGAGATTAAGGAGCTTGTGGCTTACGCCGAATCGAAACAAATTGTAGTCATTCCGGAGATAGAAATGCCAGGGCATAGTTTGGCAGCTCTAGCTGCATATCCAGAATTGGGTTGTTCGGGAGGACCGTACAAAGTAGCTACCAAATGGGGAGTATTTGAAGATGTGTATTGTCCCACAGAGAAATCATTCGCATTTCTAGAAGACGTCATTGACGAAGTTGCCGCTCTTTTTCCTGGTCCCTATATTCACATCGGTGGAGACGAATGCCCCAAAAAGTCATGGAAAGAAAGTGCTTTTTGTCAGCGATTGATTAAGCAAGAAGGGCTAAAAGATGAACACGAACTACAAAGCTATTTTATTCAGAAAATGGAAAAATACATTAATCAAAAAGGCAAGAAGATTATCGGTTGGGATGAGATATTAGAGGGAGGGCTTGCGCCGAATGCGACTGTCATGTCATGGCGTGGTATTCAAGGTGGTATTGATGCTGCTCAACTCAATCATGAGGTCATCATGACTCCGACCAGCCATTGCTATTTTGATTACTATCAATCCACAGATGAGAACGAACCCTTGGCTATAGGAGGATATCTTCCTTTGGAAAAAGTTTATTCTTTCGAACCCATTCCAGATGCATTAGACGAAAGTCAACAAAAATATATAAAAGGTGCTCAAGGAAATGTTTGGACCGAATATATGCCCACAACTGCACAAGTCGAATACATGGCATTCCCAAGAGCAATTGCACTGGCAGAAGTAGTTTGGAGTGCTAAAACGAGTAAGAACTATGATAGATTTCTAGTGGATGTCGAAAAGCACATTGCTTATTTAAGTGATCAAGGAATTAATGTCGCCAATCATTTATACGTTTTGGACTTAGATATGAAAACCGAAGGAAATGGAGTCATTTCCGTTTCTGCTAGAAATCTTCCACAAGGATGTTCCTTAGCCGCAAAGGATAGTTTTGGAAATTACATTCGCGAAAAGCAATTTGAACTATCTAAAAATACCTCTGAGTTTTTTATGTTGAATAAAGATGGAAAAGTAGTCGATCAGAAATTTGTCAGTTTTGATCAGCACAACGGGTTTGGAGCTAAAGTAGATTTGTACTTTCCCCCTAGTGAGAAATATAAAGGATTTGGTTCTGCCACTTTGGTAAATGGAATCCTGGCTGATGGAGACTCATATGGAGGCAAAGAATGGCTCGGTTTTCAAGGTGAATCGATGATTGCCACCTTAAATTTTGGGGAAATGAAAACCCTGAATTACGGTTCCATTCAGTTTTTTAATTCACCCGATTCCTGGATTTATCCGCCAAGACAATTGATCCTTGAAGGCTCGGCTGACGGAGAAAACTGGAAAACGATTATTGCTGAAAATGTAAAACCTTCAAATAATAAATCAATGCTTGTCGAACTTCCAACCCGGAACATTACCACACAGTATTTGCGTATAACCGCTTTGCCCCATGGTGAAATCAAAAGTGGACAAGGAGAAGGAAATCAAGCCTGGTTATTTGTTGGAGAAATTGTACTTTAATAGAACTTTGAGAAAGGGAGAATCGGGATTTCATTACAGAATGAAATACAACAGAAAGGAAAACATTAAAATTGCAGAAGCACAGCCTGACGCCTTCGGTGGGTGCGGGGAGCGGCATTGCAGGGAGGTCTTAAGGAGTCTTGATCTTTTGTTTCGTTTTGCATCAAGGCAAAATGAAAGCCCCCGGCAGGGATGTTAAAAATGATCGCCCGTCCGGCAGCACAATCTCTCAATTAATAACTCATACACTAACATTCGCCGCGTGCGCGCATGGGAAAGGCAAAAAAAGTAAAAAATGGACAAAGCACTACAAACAATGATCAACAACATGCCCGAAAAAACGGGTAAATCACTGGAAGAGTGGAAAGCACTTTTGAAAACAAAGCGCTTTGAAAAGCATTCAGAAGCCGTCAAGTTTTTGAAAACCGAACACCAAGTTACCCATGGTTTTGCAAATACTATCGTGAGTCTTTCAAAGGAGGAAAATAATTCAGCGGAGGATTTAGTTCAAAACCAATACAAAGGGAAAGAAGCTTTGCTACCCATTTATGATGCCTTGATGAAAGCAATTAAACCCTTTGGTACGGATATTACTATCACTCCTAAGAAAGGAAGTGTGAGTATCATCAGAAAACGACAATTTGCACTCATCAAACCCGCCACTAAAACTCGGATTGATTTAGGTTTAAAGTTGAAAGACATTCCTGTAACAGAACGTTTAGGAGATTCAGGTCCTTTTGGAACGATGTGTACTCATCGAGTGAAGTTGACACATTCGACGGAAGTCGATAAAGAATTAATCGCATGGTTAAAAGAAGCGTACGATAAGTCAGTTTAAATGATTAAATGAAAATGCACAAAGTTTTTCCGGTTTTTATATTTCTGTTTTTAGTCTTGATGGCATGTAAGGATGTTCAGGAACATCCGCTCCCTGAACTGACAGAAGATTTTTGTGATCAAATTCATCGAAACGAAACGGTTTCTTTGAGTGAACAAGTCAAAGACTTACAAGATTCTTTAGAGCGTAAGACGGGCGTTTATGTATTGGAAGATGGTGGTGGTGCGATGGTGACTCGGGCATGGTTGTCGGAGTATGCCGAAAAAACAATTGACATCCAGTACTTTATATTTTCGACAGATAATGTGGGATTAATCGCATGTGATTATTTGGTACGTGCTGCGGATCGGGGAGTGAAAGTTCGAATAATTGTGGATGATATTATGGTGGATGCGCGACTAGAAGACATACTGAATTTTGATGCTCACCGGAATATCGAAGTCAAGATTTACAACCCAGGTTCGAATCTCGGAAAGAATTTATATCAGAAGTTAAAAAAGCTCGTAACGGATTTCAGATCGTTCAATCAACGAATGCATAACAAAACATTTATCGTTGATGATCAATTTGTCATAACCGGAGGAAGAAATATTGCGGATGAATATTTTGATTATAATCATGATTATAATTTTAGAGATCGTGATGTCTTATTGATGGGCAAAGTAAGCCAAAAAGTGAGTCGTTCTTTTGAGGACTTTTGGCAAAGCGAACTAAGTGTTCCAGTTTCTGAATTGTCCGATGAGAAATATAACTGGTCCCCAGATTCTGTCCGATTTGAAAGATTGCATCAGTATGCTTGCAACGAAGAAAATTTCTGGCCCCAAATCCGATCTAGGATTGATAGCTTTGATCGTACGATTGCAAGAATTAAAAGATCAGATCATTTATATTGGTTGGATGAGGTAGATTTTATTTCTGATGATCCAGGGAAAAACTCTGGGGAGGAAGGACTAGGAGGCAGTGGACGATGTACCGAGGCATTAATCCAATTGGTCAAAGAAGCCAAAGAAAGTATTGTGATTCAATCTCCATATTTAATAACTACAGACCTCGGTTTGCAATTGTTTAAAGCAGCCACGGAAAGGGGAGTGAAGATTAAGATTCAAACGAATAGTTTGTCCTCGACAGATAACCTTGAAGCTTTCAGTAGTTATCAAAAATCAAGAAAGTCTTTATTAAAAGCAGGAGTTCGAATCTTTGAATTTAAACCTGATGCCGCAATCCGAAGGGATATCATGACCGGTGATTTGCAACAGGAGATTGACTTTACGCCGATCTTCGGACACCACGCAAAGTCCATGGTAATTGATGGTAAAATCACAGTGATAGGAACGTTCAACTTAGACCCTCGAAGTGCTAATTTAAATACAGAATGTATTGCAGTGATCCATTCAGAAGACTTAACTCAAAATGTCCTTAAAGGAATGGAGATAGAAATGCAAGCACAAAACTCATGGGAAACGACATTGGATTTTAACCCAGACCAAGAAGTAAATCGAACAAAACGCTTAAAGACCTGGACAAGGAAGATATTGCCGAAATCGATTTTGTAGGGTTTTAGGACTAGATGAAATTGATAGTCGAGATTGCGAGAAATGTTTTTGAATACAAATGAATACATTAAGTTTTAAGAAGCGCTGATGGACGCCTTCGGTGGGCGGCGGGAGCGGCATTGCAGGGAAGCCTTAAGGCGTCTTGAACTTTTGTTTCGTTTTGGTTCAAGCCAAAATGAAAGCC
>JAHDCZ010000201.1 GCA_020629615.1 Saprospiraceae bacterium | reverse complement strand
TGGAAGGACTCTGGTATTTGACAAATGAAATTTAAGTACTTTTGAATCTATAATTCAAGAAGATGCAAGAACTCATAAATAGACTATCAGAACTGGAAATTATTTCTTCCGGGCTGGAGCCGAATGCCGAAAAAAGAAAAGAACTTTTGAACGTTCTTAATGAATATACTGAAGCTTTTATTGAGGACATTGACAATGGTAAGTCATATTTTCAAAATGATCAAGCAATCAATGGATTGGAGATTGATGGAAAAGCGCATTCACTCAAAGAGGTATTGAAAAACTTTGATAGAGAAGTGACCCATCGAGGTATCAATCCAGCTTCAGGTGGCCATGTAGGATATATTCCAGGAGGAGGGATTTACACCGCTGCTTTAGCAGATTATCTAGCCGATGTGACCAACGAATACAGTGGAATGTATTTTGGTTCTCCGGGTGCTGTGGCAATAGAACATGAGGTATTAAATTGGTTAAAAAAAGTATTTGGATTTCCCGAATCTTCAATCGGCAATTTACCCTCTGGTGGTTCCATTGCCAATTTGATTGCATTAACCGCAGCGCGTGATCATCATGAAGTCAAAGGGACTAAGGTCGAACGAGCAGTAATCTATTTGAGTCAACAGGTCCATCACTGTGTTCAAAAAGCTTTACGAATTATTGGTTTGGGGGATGTAATCATACGTTATATTTCTTTGGATGACGGCTTTCGCCTAAAGGCAGAAGAGCTGCAACAACAAATTGAAATTGATAAATCAAATGATCTAAAACCCTTTCTTGTCATTGCTTCTGCAGGAACCACTGATACCGGAGCGGTCGACCCATTAAATGACATTGCTGATATTGCCCAAAGCGAAAATCTATGGTTTCATGTTGATGCGGCCTATGGTGGTTTTTTTATTCTTTGTGCAGAGACCAAGCATTTGTTTCAGGGAATTGAGCGAGCAGATTCCTTGGTGGTTGATCCTCACAAGGGCATGTTTTTACCTTATGGCGTTGGCGCTGTCTTGGTCAAAAATCGAAAAGCCATCTTACATTCGCATCACTATGTAGCCAATTATATGCAGGACACTTATTTATCGGACACTCCTTTAAATCCTGCTGATGTTTCTCCTGAATTAACCAAACATTTCAGAGCATTGCGTGTTTGGCTGCCTTTACAATTACATGGAATTGATCCATTCATTGCATGCCTTGATGAGAAATTGGTTTTGACGCATTATTTCCGTGCGCGCCTAATGAAAGAGGGATTTGAAGTTGGACCTGAACCAGATCTTTCGGTTAGTTATTTTTGGTATCCTCAAAAGGAAAAAGAAAATGAATTCAACAAGCGTCTCATGGAGCTGATCCATGAAGACGGTCGAGTATTTTTAAGTTCGACTACCATCAATGGTCGTTTTGTAATTCGAATGGCGATTCTTTCTTTTAGGACCAAGAAGCATACTATTGATACTGCGATGGAAATGATTGTAGGAGCTGTGAAGAGAGTAATGGATCACGGATTTTAGACGGATTGAGGGATTTTACGGATTTTTATTATGGATTGCAATTATGTTTTGACTTGCCAAGGGTATTATGATAATCAAGAAATGGTTTTGTATTTTACTAATATAATGGTGGTGCAATAAGGTTTTGTTATATCACATTGTCCTGCCGGACGGACCTTCATTTTTTCCTAGATGAAAAAACGAAGCAAAAAAATCAGGACGCCTTAAGGCTACTCTGCAATGCCGCTCCCGCTTCCCAAAAAAGGCGTCCGTCAGCGCTTCCTCTTTTTATTTTGATGTTTCCATTATATTTTGTCTCGAAATCAAATATGATAATCTTAAACCCGGTTTATTCCTTAGAAAATCTATTCCGACCAGAAATGCCTGCACAATATACCATTTCATTAAGTTTTCTCACCTCACCATAGTGGTGACTATGCCTCAGCTCCAAAACTTCATATTTTATTGGCCTTTCTAGTCTCATAACGAAGTTCTAATGATAATCCGGGTTAAATCCGGAATGTATTTGCTTAAATTAC
Source organism: Saprospiraceae bacterium (assembly GCA_020629615.1). GTDB lineage: Bacteria > Bacteroidota > Bacteroidia > Chitinophagales > Saprospiraceae > JAHDCZ01. The sequence continues at coordinate 909 of JAHDCZ010000201.1, read as the reverse complement.
AGGATGAATCAAATTCTTGGTATTCTAGAAAAATAGCGATTCTTCGATGATTAAGTTTTTACAAACTATATTTTTTCTTCTGGTGTGTTTGCCTATTTCTGGGCAAACACTTCAAGACAACAACTGGATTTGGTCCAATAAATCTTCAGGTCAAGGAGGAAATATAGTTTCCAGCACTTTGGATTTTAGAGAAGGCAAAAGAAATCTAATCCCTGACACGACCACATTATCCCTCAATCCGTCTAAAATCCATGATCCGCCCCCTAATTAAAAGAGCCATAGTTTCCACCATGACTCTCTTTTAAAATTGGATTTTCGTTTTCCTTTATTTAATAACAGTCAACTTTCGAAGTATTTTTTGTCCATTCAACTTGAAGTGAATAAAATACACTCCGCTGGTTAATCCGCTTACTTCTTCTATTTGATATTCCGATTGACCTTGGATCACATCAAGAGTATTGAAAGCCATCACTTCACCTTTTACATTTACAATGGTGTATTCTGCCCTAGTGTCTTCAGTAGAAGGAATGTTGGCATATACTTCAGCTCCTTTCTTGACTGGATTCGGATAAACAGATAAAGATTCTGATATTAATTCATCATCGCTTGATCGCAGAGATACTTGATGAACTCCATTTTCAATATAACTTTCAACCGACATTAATTCATCATTCAAACTTACTTCAGATCTGGAAATGGCCTGATCCGCTTGAAACTGTATACTAAATAAATATTCTTGTTTATCGTCAGCTCTTTGATCCAATGCTTTGTGCCAGTTAATCGTCATTATCTTCTTGGCTTCATCAATATGATAGCCCGTTGATGCAATCGATAATTTTCCAGCATTAACTCCCTGAATCTGAACTCCGGGAATTTCCAAACCAATTTGGAATCCATCAAACTCATCAA
>JAHDCZ010000200.1 GCA_020629615.1 Saprospiraceae bacterium | reverse complement strand
CGTTTTCCTTCCACTTGAAAAGTGCTAAGGGAGATGGCTTTTTCGTCCATGACATGCATGTATACAGCTTGACCATTTGGTGCAACTGATTTGGCTAAAAATGGGATCTCTGTCGTATTGAGAAAAACAATGCCTTGTGCATTCGATTTTCCTGTAATTAAATTGTTGCCTTGATAATCGTATAAACTTACCTTGGCTCCATGAATGGGTTCGGCATCTGAAATATTGGATGTATAAGCGAAATATCTATTTTTTTCAGGCTCATGTTTGATCACCAAGCCGACATCCGTACACATTAATAAGCGCTGATCCTGAATTGCATTGAAGTAATTCGAGTTGCATGGCGAACCATCATAATTATGGATTTCCCTTGCTCTATCTCTGAAATGATGATTCCCATAGTATCCGTAATCATCATAATAGACACGATATGATGGATCAAAATTGATTTGATCAACTCGGTCTTGATAATGTTGAATAATAGGGTCTTTGCATGGATAAGCATTTAACTCTGAAGGAATAGTCAGAAATAATTTGTAGAGCGCTCGGGGTTCTCTTCTTATTTGTGCCGATAAATCAATGAGGTTCGTGGATTCATTGAATAGGTTTGTTTCTTTTAAATTAAATATAGTATCTAAAACAATTCGACCAACTTTTTCTAAGCTAGTTTGCTGATCCAATGCCTGACGATTGGTTTGAAAATATTGATGAACGTTACGTTCATAGACTTTTAACAATCTTAATCTAAAACCACTCGTCGAAACCATTTTAACAGGTACTTTCCAGGAATTGTTTGGAGGAAGAATATGTCCTTTCTCGGCAAACTGAACATATGGAAGAGGTGGTTTAAAAAACACTTGATGACTCGCTTTGTCTTTTAGCGGAAAGCCACCTTCATTTTTAATTCCGGGCAGGATTTCTAAATCGTAATAACCATATTTGTTGGATTCTAAGTATAAATCTACACGATTGAATTCTATACTGGTCTTGGTGATCCTCCTTCCCTTTAATTTAAAGAGCCCAGTCAAATTTTGATTTTTATCTAAGGGATCAGAGAAGAATATCGAGATTTGATCGTTATCATGATTGGTATGGCGCATGTATGTAAAATCGGCTTTGGACGGGATGATCAATTCGTGACTAGCGGATTCATCTTCACCAATACCTGACATGGATAGATTTATTTTTATAATTTCTTGTTTATCTGTACGCTTGATATTTTTTATTGTGTAGTTGGATTTATTGCTTTTGGGATCGTGAAACCAATTGATTTTCAAATCTTGATTTCCTTGTTTGGCGGTAAATCCTTTTTCGATTACGGACCGATCAGGTTCGCAGTCAACGTAAGTGATATGACCATGATATTCAACTTCTTCCATTGATTTGATTTCTGGATGTGAAGCATGAAAATTCCACACTTGTACTTTTCTTTCAATTGGCATTTCAAAATATTCGAGAGAACTCGGAACATCCGTTAATGCACCTAGATTAAAACGTGCAGTGTATTTTTGGTGATGTTGTATATCGGGGTTGCTGATTTTTACGGTCTTAGTTCTGGAATCATAATATGATTTAGAATTTATCGCTGGTTTTAAAACCAAAATTTCAGACCAATTGATTTGTTTTTTATTTTCAAAATTTGGTTCGAAGTTTAGCCTAACCGATATCTCGCCACATGCCGAAATCGGTTGTGCTGTATAGGATGAAATATATCCATTAAAGTCATCAAAATTGTCAGAGACGTTTGTCTTGCAAGAAATTATGAGAGAAGTCATAAGACAAATCAAAAATAGGCCGGTGTAATGTTTCATAGTTTGTATTTTCAACTAAGTTATGAACGATTTAAGCGAGTAATTTTGTTATTTACTGATTGTAGTAATTTACGAGGAATCTGTAAGTCTTTGGTGAGAATTCGTATAATTGAAATATTAAAAATCTAAGTATGAATAAACTTGTTGTGATCAGTGTATTGTTTATAATTGTTCTCTACCTCGGGTCCTGCAAGGATGAAGCTAAAAAGCCCATCAACCCGAATGGAGATACCGAAATTTCTTTGTTAATGCGTGCGATGTATGAAGAGGCATTAACAGCGAGAAGGAATATTGAAAAAGGGGAGGACTTTGAATTGAGCTTAGATTATAAAAAATTGTTAACAGCCAAAGGTGTGATGACCGACAAATTGGAGAGTCCGTTGTATAAGGCTTACGCCGAAAGTTATATTGCAATCGCCGAAAGAATAAAGAATGATCTAAGTGATAATCGCATAGAGGATTATAAATTACTCGTGGAAGGATGTCGAAAATGTCATGATGTGATGTGTCAAGGTCCATTGGTTTTGGTGAATAAATTGGTGTTGAAGGAATAGATATTGAGAAAGGAGAAAGGAGAAAGGAGATTTTGGGAGACTTATGAAAGATTTTGAAATTTAGTTCGTTCAATTTTAAAGCAATGAACGATATGAAAAACAGAAGAAATTTTATTAAAAAATCTGCAGCAATTACGCTAGGAGCGACTACCATGGCAAGTATATCAAATCCATTACATTCGAACAATCCAAGCTCACAACAAATAGATGGGATAAATATCATAGGACCGAAAAAAGGGTTTACACCAGAAATTGGAACATTGGTATCCATGATGAATTGGATGAGAAATACCATATTGAGACCGGTGCACGGAATGTCTCAAGAGGACCTCGATTATCTACATGATGATAATTCAAACTCCATAGGAGCAATGTTGATGCATCTGGTTGCCACCGAAAGATTTTATCAAGAAAATACTTTTGAAGGGAATGTCCATTTTGAATCAGGAACAGAAGCGGATGCAATGTACGAAGCGGCATCCAGTTTGGGTGATGCAGGAAGAGCGACCTTCAAAGGAAAAGAATTGGACTATTACTTAGAAAAACTGGAAGCCTGTAGAGCTTTTAGTTTAAAAGAAATGGCAAAATACGATGACACTTGGCTCGAAGTAGTCGATACTCGATTTTGGGGAAGTCCGACGAATAATTATTGCAAATGGTTTCATGTCGCAGAACATGAATCAAATCA
>JAHDCZ010000059.1 GCA_020629615.1 Saprospiraceae bacterium | reverse complement strand
CTTGTTTTTCAAGGATTGATACTGGCGTTATTACTTTTTAATAAATATCGGAGTAGACGAAACATTTCCTATTTAATCCTAGGCTCTCTTGTTTTAATTACATGCTATCACCGGACGACTTACACGACAGGATTTATGGCATGGTATGATACTTATCGTAATACGAAAATCAATTATTATCTCATTGCTCTTGTTTTGGCTGTTGGTCCACTTATATATTTTTATTTAAAATCGTGTGTCCAAAATGAGTTTCGATTCAACCGTAAAAAACTGATTCATTTTATTCCAGTTTTACTCTATGTATTATTTAGGATAAGTGTTTTTCTTTATGATAGTAACCAAGCTGGATTTGAAGAGACTCAAAATGGGGTACTTCAAATTTGGTCTTTCGAGTATTTGGATGCGATTCTATCGATTTTATTTACTGTTCATTTAATGTTGTATTTGGCGTTTTCATTGCAATTGTATTATCGATTCAGAAAAAGATTGGTGGAAGAATATTCGAACACTTATCAATATGAGCTCCGTTGGTTGCGTAACTTTTTATATCTCTATACTTTTTTGTTCTTATACAATTGTGCTGAAATGATAACCGATGGTTTTATCTTTGATTTGCATTGGACCCAAGAATGGTGGTATCAATTCTTTTCTACGCTCGTTGTTATTTATGTTGGACTTATGGGCTTTTTTACCCCAATCGAAAATCTCAAAAAATTGGACTTTACTTTTCAGGAGATGAGTCCTAAAAATTCGCAATCTAAGAATGTTCACGAGTACAAAGAGTCGTTACAAAATTTGTCGGACTTGGTGATTTCGGATAAACTTTATTTAGATCCAAGTCTTAGTCTAAGACAATTAGCCAAAAAAGCTCGGTTAAATCCTACACAACTATCAAACATGATTAATTCAGGATTGGGTAAAAATTTCAATGATTACATTAATGAGTTTCGAGTGAATGAAGTAAAAAGTCGCTTGTCTGATGACAATTATGATCATTTGTCCATCCTTTCGATTGCTTTGGATTCAGGTTTTAATAGTAAGGCCACCTTTAATCGTGTTTTTAAGCGAATTACTGGCCAATCTCCTTCAGAATTCAGAAAATAGTGCTTTGTACAAGTCCTTGAATTACATAGTATTATTATGATTTGAGACGTCTCAATTATCTTTTGAGACCTACATTTAATGAATGAGACGCTTCACCTTTGATTTGATGAGATCTTTGCACTATTAATTCACGCAAAACAAAATTATGAATTATTTAATAGTCTTATTCGGAATGATGAGCATAACAAACCAAACGCAAGCGCAGATATTTGGAAATGGTCAAATGAAAACGATTACAAATTCGGTGGAAGGGTTGAAAAACATCAACATTCAATTCAATGGGGATATTATTCTTGATTACAATCAAAAAGAAGTGATGACCATCACAGCGGATGAAAATATTTTGGATTTCATCGGGATGGAATTTAACAATGGTAGATTAACACTTGACCAAATCAAATGGATCGAACCAAGTAAACAACCACAAATTACGATAGGTTGCCCTAATTTGACGGATGTTTTTCAAGGTACCCATAGTACAACTGTAATAAGAAATATGGATGCCTCTAATATTTCTTTGGAAGGTAATGTTGGGAAAATAAAAGCCGAAGGTAAGGCCGAAAATTTAAGTGTAGTTACAACAGGGACTGATATTGATTTATCAAACGTAGAGATTGAAAACGCCTATGTCTCGGTTGAAGAAGATTCAAAAGTGGTATTGGACAAAGTAACAAATCTTGAAGCGGATGTCGAAAACGAAAATGACCTTATCCTTAAATCTAAGCCTCAAAAGTATTCCGGCAACAAATCGGAATCTGCTTTTAAGAATAGCCGCACAACGATAAAGAATCCTAACCTTCAATACATTGATTTTAAAGTGAAGAATAATTCATTTAAAAGAAATCACTTTTATGTTATTGGCCCAAAGGCCGATGGATCCAAGTTTAGCTACGGATTTTCATTAATGCCTGGATTTTCCAAAAAAGAACGATGGTCAATCGGTACCAAAGTGTATCATGAAAAAAGATTTGGGTCTAAAGAATTATTGGTTACAATCATCTCAGAAGATGAGGGAAAAACGGTGAAATTATTTAATTGATCTCATAAGAATTATTCTTTTAGCAGAATTAAAAATGCCCAAGTTTTCGCTTGGGCATTTTTAATCATAAGACATTAATAATTAAACCAATGCCTCATATTTTTTCTCTACAACATTCCAATTAACAACATTGAAGAATCCAGCGATATAATCAGGTCTTCGGTTTTGATAATTTAGGTAGTATGCATGTTCCCAAACATCGATTCCCATAATAGGGGTGCCACCACATCCTACACCTGGCATGAGTGGATTGTCTTGATTTGGAGTTGAACAAACATCAACAGCTCCTCCTTCATGAACGCATAGCCATGCCCATCCTGATCCAAAACGTGTACCTGCCGCTTTTGTGAATGCTTCGACAAATGCATCTTTAGAACCAAACTTAGTATTCACAGCTTCTAATAAAGCACCAGATAAACGACCACGATCGTTGGGATTCAAAATTTCCCAAAACAAACTGTGATTGTAAAATCCACCACCATTATTTCTAACAGCGCCATTGGACATATCTAAGTTTTTTAAGATTTCCTCAATACTTTTTCCATCAAGATCTGTTCCTTCAATCGCCGCGTTTAATTTATTCGTGTATCCGTTGTGGTGTTTTCCGTGATGGATTTCCATTGTTCGGGCATCAATATGTGGTTCTAAAGCATCAAATGCAAATCCTAATTCTGGTAGGGTAAAAGCCATAGTATGTATTTTTTAATGAATGAATTACTTATATAACATCGACGAAGATAAGAAGTTCATCGTAATTTTCCCTAGAAGTTTAACCCACCAGTTTTATGAAGAATGGTCAATTGGGGACCATAACAACTCGCAATCTTTTCTTGAGTAAAAGTAGTTTCGGTATCACCATAAGCGATTAATCGTTGATTCAATAAGATGACTTTGTCAAAATATTCTTTGATCGTCGATAAATCATGGTGCACAACCAGTAGGGTTTTTCCTTCCCCAGCCAATTTTTTGAGCAGGCCAATTATTTTTTCTTCAGTCATTATATCAACTCCAACAAAGGGCTCGTCCAAAAAGAAAATATCCGCTTGTTGACACAGTGCTCTTGCAATGAAGACCCTTTGCTGCTGTCCTCCAGATAATTGTCCTATTTGACGATCCTTTAAATCAGCAATTCCCAAATCTTCTAAAGCATCCATCCCTATCTGTATATCCTCTTTGTTCATTCTTTGGAAGATGCCTTTATGCGGATATCGTCCCATCATGATGATGTCCATAACGGTTGCTGGAAAACTCCAATCAACCTCATCTCGTTGAGGAACATAAGCCACTCGTTTTCTTACATCCTCAATCGAACTCCCCAGTACATTGATTTGGCCAGCGTTGATATCAATCAAACCTAAAACGGACTTGAATAAGGTCGATTTTCCAGCGCCGTTGGGTCCAATGACTCCATAGACATGCCCTGCTTGAATATCAATATGAATGTTGGTCAATACTCGCTTTCGTTCATAAGAGACTGATAGACCTTTAACTTCTATGGTATTCATTTATTAGAGTTTAATCGGATCATCATAAAAAGTAAGCCGCCAATAAGTAGCAAGCCTAAAATTCCATAAAGCAACCAGTTGTTCTGGTCCTGATCTTCATCAATTTTGGTGTTACTCGTTTTTCCGTATGCCAAGGCTTGTACAATCACATCAGTATTATGCTTCAACATAGAAATGTATGTTCCCGCTTCCGAATCTTTTTCTCCAAGTGAATCAGCATAAAGTTCACCTCCAATAGTCACATTGGTATCATCTGCGATTTGCTTGATTAACTTGGGGTTGATGGTACTTTCAATGAAGATGGAAGGGATTTTTTTTTCTTTGATTATCCTTGAAACTCTTATGATATCCGAAGTTCTAGCATCAGAATTCGTAGAAATACCCATTAAAGCTTCCAGTTGAATCCCATATCGTTGACCATAATACTCAAAGGCATCATGCGATGTAACTAGTACTCTCTTTTCTTTCGGAATTTTAGCAATTTGATTGATAATATATGCGTCTGCAGCATTGATTTCAGCAACATAATTTTTATGGTTCGTTTCCAATTCTCTCTCGTATTGAGGAAACAGTGCTACTAGAGCATCTTTAATGTTTCGTACATATTGAAGGCCATTTTTAAAATCCATCCAGGCATGGGGATCGGCAGAATTATCATATTTCTCTGATTGAATCGCTTGAATGCCTTCAGTTGCAGTAACTACAGGAATATTGTTTGCAGCATTATCAATTAAGTCTCCTATCCAGCCTTCAAATGTAAGCCCATTGATAAAAACGATATCTGCTCTTGATACCATTTGTGCATCGGATGGAGTGGGTTCGTAGATGTGTGGATCACCACCTATTGGAACGATCATTTCTACATCCATTAGGTCTCCCACAATATTTTCGCACATATCAGATAACATAGAACACGAAGCGACGACTCTAGGTTTTTCTTGGGCATGTATGCCAATGTTAAAGTAGGTAAAAACAATGATCGCGAATATTTTAATTTTTGTAATGTCCATTTTATTTAAATTTGACAAATAGGTTTTGACCTACCTTTTCAGTAATGATTGTTTGTTGCTGTTGTGAGATTTCAATTTTTAATGAGTTATCAAACTCAATTCTTTCTACTAGTTTTAACTCCGTTCCTAAAGCAATCTTTAAATCGTTGAGATATCCTAGAAAGGGGGTGGAGTGCTCTCTTACACCAACCAATATTCCAGTTTGGCCAGGCACCAAAGTGGAGAGGGTCGTTTGATTTCTTAGTGTAAATTTTCCTTCTCGATTTGGGATTGGATCACCATGAGGATCAAATTTTGGATTACCCAAAAAGGTGTCCAGGCGATTGACCAAACTTTCTGATTTGATGTGTTCAAGCTCTTCGGCGATATCATGTACTTGATCCCAGCCAAATTGTAATTTGTTGACTAGAAACACTTCCCACAATCGATGCTTTCGAATTAATTGCGTTGCCACAGATTTTCCTTCTAAACTTAAGCGAACACCTTTATACTTTTCGTAGTGAATTAATTCTTTCTCCGCCAGTTTTTTGAGCATGTCTGTTACTGAGGCCGGAGCAATTGACATACTTTTGGAGATGGCGTTGGTGTTTACAGGTTGATCGTCCTTTTCAGACAATTTGAAGATCGCTTTGATATAGTTTTCTTCTGTTTTACTTAGTGAAGTATCCGATTTCATACTTCAAAGATACAATTTTTAGAATAATCTAAAAATATACTCAGACTAGTCTAAAAATTAGTGCCAATTATAGATCTCTAAACGAGGCTAGTTTTTATTGAACAATGATTTTTTCCATCAAGTGAATCTTGTCATTCAATATTATTTGAACAAAGTAGATTCCTTTTTCTAAATGATTCGTATTAAAACTAATGAGGGATTCTCCTGATTGTTTTGCTGAGGTCTTGTGAATATTTGTAATGAATGATCCATTCGCGTCAAGCAAATTAAAGCTCATCTTTTGAGTATTCTGTGGCACTTCAAAACGGATTTGAATTCTTTCGGTACTCGGATTTGGAAATACTTTCGTTTCCAATGGTGTTCCATCTATTTCATATATTGAAGAAACATAATCTGGTCGAGCGATTTTTCCAATCCACGTAAAATTGTTGTTACTAGTATGTCCATAAGAAGATGAAATCCAGACCACCCCAGCATCGTTATATTTTCTTTGAGAACCAGAATAGTCTCCCCATCGTTGGGATTGCCCGTTCAACATATCAATGTAAGATTCCCCTTCACGGACAGTCACCCAATCAGAATAACCTAGAGCAGGATCATAATAAATAACCGAACTTCCTGCGTACACAGCAGGACCTGAATGACTCGCGTTAATGATGACATCAAAAGAATTATCGTCTGTACCAGCATAAGAAATGCCTGGATAGCCAAGGTCACGATCTCCACCATGCAAATGCTGAATGGTTAATTCGGCTGTTCCACTGACATTAAATATGCTGCCATGATAAATTCCTGCAAGATTGTTTTCAATATTTCTAGTATTTCCAACAAATTGCACATCGTCACCTAATTTAATAGCTTCCAAGACTCGAGCATCATTGGTTTGAAGCGATTTAAATTCTTGTCGACCATCAGGTGGAGCACCATAGGATAGATTAGATTTTCTTACATCGACCAAAATTTCGGCTGATGGCTCATTAACGCCACCTGTAAGTTGTACCAAGAAAAACGTATCCGATTCAATGGCAAAATTTCTGTTTGACAAGAAATACATATTATCTTCTAGCGTTTCATTCGCATTGCTAACTGGGCATAGATTCCGAATATTGATGCCATCAAATTCCACATCTTTGTAAAGATTACTATTCATGGCTTCACCGTTATATCCTTTGATTTTATCCATTTGCCAGATAACCGTTTCATCAAATCCAAGTTGCCACGAAACATCATCGAGGATTAAATTACCTGTAATAATGAGATCTGTTTTGTTGATGGCTATCATAGGATAATCAGTCCAGGTCGTATTCATATTTGGATTTCCTGGCAAAGAATAGACATGCCAATCTCCTGTGGCATCATTCGTGTCAGAAAATCCTACCACAATATCGGTTTGAGCACTTTCACTTCCCGCAAGGAATACCAAAATAAAACGATCTTCTTCGTCATCATATATCATTCTGGGATCAAAAACGCGATCGTGATTGACATCCACAGGATCAGAGAAACCAGATAAGGATAAATTTTTCAATGAACCCCCTTGCTCATCCATGATTGCAATATGCGAGTTGATGACCGAGACCAACTGGTCCGTTGATGACGAAACGGCGATATGGTTGTCCAGAGGAATTCCAGGGCCAGTATTATTGCCAAAAAAATCATTTAAAATGAGTGGATTATCCGCGTCACCCCTAGTTTGTACAGGTACATTTTCCTTGGGTGGATATAGCGCAGTAATATCTTTTTTTAAGGCTTGTAAATAGCTTTTGTAATTGTCGCCCGACACATGAGGAGCTTCTAAACAAACAACATTGGCTAAGAATTCATCTTCCTGTTCAGAAACATTGATTGTTCGAGTTTTTTGAATTTTACCAAAATTTATCTTTTCGTATTTTGCGCTTTGCGCGAATGAGAAAGTTGCTGCTAGGCAAAGAGAGAATAGTGTAAGTAATAATTTTTTCATTCCTATGATTTTAGATTCAAACCTTATGAAAATTAATAAAGACAACCCCGTTTCACAAGCCATTTACAATAGACGTTCAATTTACCCCAAATTTTATACTTCAGAAAGTATATCGATGGAAACGATCCGAATTATTCTCGATCATGGAAATCAAGCACCGAGTCATAGAAATACGGAACCCTGGCGCTTTATCGTGTTTCGGGATAATGGATTAAAAGCCTTGTCAAACTATTTGAGTAATTGGTATAAAGAGAATACAGCTCCAGAGAAATATTCTCAAATGAAATTTGAAAAGACAAAGAAGAAACCACTGCATTGCCAAGCAGTTGTAGCGATTGTTTTACAAAGAGACCCCAGAGAATCAGTTCCGGAATGGGAAGAAATCGCTGCCGTTTCCTGTGCTGTACAAAATATGTATCTCGCTTGTCATCAATATAAAATTGGATGCTATTGGAGCACTCCAAAAGCTATAATTAATGGAGATAATTTCTTAGAATTAGGAATAGGGCAAAAATGCTTGGGGCTCTTTTATATGGGACATCATAGTGCTCCAGAATTGAAAGTTTCGAAAAAGCCCCTTGACGACAAAGTTTCATGGAGGTTATACGAATAAATTCTAGTCTATAATAGTCTACACTTCTCTTTTGTTTTAGAATCAATTAATGTACTTTTGCCCCCGATTTTGGGTTAGAACAACTCGATAATTTTACAAAATAAAACCAAACTTAAAATGGGTCAGAATTTAATTTACGCTATTCCAGTTCTTGGATTATTAGCTTTATTATTCACAATGTGGAAGTCAGCTTGGGTATCTAAGCAAGAAATTGGAACAGATAAAATGGGCAAAATTGCCAAGTACATTGCCGAAGGTGCTATGTCATTCTTAAAGGCAGAGTATAAAGTATTGGCGATTTTCGTAATTATAGTTGCTATTATTTTAGGGGTAACAGGTAATACTGAAGGATCTTCACCTTTGGTTGCTCTATCTTTTATCTTAGGAGCTATTTGTTCTGCGTTGGCAGGATTGATTGGTATGAAAGTGGCAACAAAAGCCAATGTTAGAACGACTAACGCAGCAAGAACAGGATTAGGAAAAGCACTTGAGGTTGCTTTCGCCGGTGGTGCTGTAATGGGATTGGGTGTTGTTGGATTAGGAGTATTGGGATTAGGCGTATTATTCTTGATCTACTCTCAAATGTTCGGTACTGGTAGTTCTACAGAAGTAATGCAAGTTATCACAGTCTTAACTGGATTTTCTTTTGGTGCTTCTTCGATTGCTTTATTCGCTAGAGTAGGTGGTGGTATTTATACCAAAGCAGCGGATGTAGGTGCGGATTTGGTAGGAAAAGTTGAGGCTGGTATTCCAGAAGATCACCCGTTAAACCCAGCGACAATTGCAGATAACGTGGGAGATAATGTAGGAGATGTTGCGGGTATGGGAGCTGATTTGTTTGAATCATATGTGGGATCAATCATTGGTACAATGGTTATCGGTGCCGCTTTTATGGGCGCTGTTGGATTTGAATCTACTAATGATTTTCAAGGGATGAATGCTGTATTATTGCCATTAGCTCTTGCAGGTCTTGGTATTATCACATCTATCATTGGTACATTCTTCGTAAAAGTAAAAGAAGGTGGTGATCCTCAAAAAGCATTGAATTTGGGAGAATTCATTTCTGCAGGTTTAATGTTGGTAGGTACTTGGTTTGCAGTTCAAGCAATGTTACCATCTACTTGGTCTTTTAGTGGATCAGAATTTACATCAAATGGGGTATTCTTCGCTGTATTAATAGGTCTTGCTGCTGGATTGTTGATCGGATTGATCACAGAGCATTATACTGGTACGGGTACAAAACCTGTTGTTTCTATTGTTGAACAGTCTTTAACTGGTTCAGCCACAAATATTATCGCTGGTTTAGGTGTAGGGATGATTTCTACAGCTTTACCAATTATTGTGTTGGCTGCTGCAATTATTGGTGCACACCATTTTGCTGGTTTATACGGAATTGCTATTGCAGCGGTAGGTATGTTGTCAAATACAGGAATTCAATTAGCAGTTGACGCATATGGACCGATTGCTGATAATGCAGGAGGGATCGCAGAAATGGCTGAATTACCAAAAGAGGTTAGACAAAGAACAGATAAATTGGATGCCGTAGGAAATACTACAGCGGCAATTGGTAAAGGATTCGCGATTGGATCTGCGGCTTTAACAGCCTTAGCATTATTTGCAGCGTTCATTACTGCATACAATGTGGCCAATCCAAATGATATGTTGACGGGGATCAATATTACTAATCCTAGAACGATGGCAGCATTGTTTATCGGTGGTATGTTACCCTTCTTGTTCTCTGCTTTATCAATGAATGCAGTGGGACGTGCAGCCATGGATATGATCAATGAAGTTAGAAGACAGTTCAAAGATATTCCTGAGTTAAGAGCAGCGTTGGATGTAATGAAAAAGAATGAAGGAAAAGATCAAAAAGACTGGTCCAAAGGAGATGTTGATACTTTTGAAGCAGCAGATGGAAAAGCAGAATATAGCAAATGTGTTGATATTTCAACGAAAGCTTCGATCCGTGAAATGGTTTTACCAGGATTGATCGCGGTGATTACTCCAGTTGCTTTTGGATTCTTAGGAGGAGCTGAAATGTTGGGAGGTTTAATCGCGGGTGTGACAGTATGCGGTGTGTTAATGGCAATCTTCCAGTCAAACGCGGGTGGTGCTTGGGATAACGCAAAGAAAATGTTTGAAGAAGGCGTTGAAATCAAAGGTAAAATGTACTACAAGGGTTCTGATGCTCATAAAGCTACCGTAGTAGGTGATACCGTTGGTGATCCTTTTAAAGATACTTCGGGGCCATCATTAAATATCTTATTGAAGTTGATGTCAGTGGTTGCACTAGTCATAGCGCCATTTATTTAAAGATATATTTAATCAAACTAGGAGAGGGGCACGGTGTTGAATCGAGCCCCTTTTTTTATACCTTTCGAGAGCTTAGTTTTTATAAAGCTACCAAGCTATAGATCGATTTATAGGAAATTAATCTGAATCCAATAACTTGCGTGAAACAAAAGATTTATCATGAATGTGCTTATTTTTTTCTTTAGTGCACTGGGTGTTTTCAATGGATTTCTTTTGAGCCTATATTTGATTTTCTTCGCAAAAAAGAAAAGTGTCAGCAAGGTATTACTAGGGGCATTGGTCCTTTCTTTAAGTATACGAATCGGAAAATCTGTTCTGATTTATTTTGATCAAGATTCTCCTCTAATATTCAGACAGATCGGATTGTCTGCTTGTATTTTTATCGGACCTCTTTTGTTCTATTATGTTCGAAATGCGATCAACCCTCTAAAACCCATATCCAGTTTTTCTAAGGGTTTATTAATTTTCCTCTTATCAGTTTTTATGGTCGTGGGATTCTTTAAATCATATCAACATGAACCGGCTTTTTGGAATGATTATATGGTTAATTCCATTTACATCGTTTGGTTGATCGGTTTAATATGTACAGCATATATTCTCATACCTTTTGTCACAGCTTCTTATAAAGAAGAGGGAAAATTGAACCAAAGGAATCAATGGTTGGTCATTGTTTATCTTGCCAATGCATTGATCGCAGGTGCTTTTTTCTTGGCTTTGTTTGGTAACTCTTGGGCTTATTATATGACTGGTCCGATGGTATTTAGCTTTTTTCTTTACTTGATGGCTTTTGGTTATTTTAATCAAAAGTGGTTTGATTTATCTAATCAAGAGTCCGTTGAAAAATATAAGAATAAAAAGATTGATTCGGCTCGAGCCGAAAAATTATTGAGAGATTTAAATGATTTAATTCTAGCTGAAAAAATATTTGTCAACCCAAGTCTGAAGTTGAGTGAAGTCGCTGGAAAAATGGAAATGCCTTCGCATCAGTTATCTCAGCTATTAAATGACAATCTAGGAAAGACCTTCAATCGATTTATTAATGAATATAGAATCGAAGAAGCCTGCAAAATTCTTCTTTCTGAACATAACATGTCTTTGGAAGGCATAGGATATGAGGTGGGTTTTCGTTCCAAATCAACTTTTTTTACAGCTTTTAAGAATTATAAGGATTTAACTCCATCCCAATTCCAAAAGCAAATGACCTCATAACGAGATCAATCTAGTTCGTTTTTATAAAATCGAACCTTTTTGATGGTTTAAGCCCTTCTTCTTATCTCATATTATCAGAATTTTGTGCTTCAACTAAATTCAAATCACACTAAAATCTATTCTATGAATATCAGGAATTTAAGCTTGCTTTTAATGCTGAGTATTATGACATTGGGATGTTTGAAATCTCAAGAAACCACCAAAATCCAAGATTCTTCTCCAGAAATTTTAAAAGAAAAAGAAAAGATTACCAAGACCATCGAAATGTATTTTGAAGGATGGATGACTGGCGATACTACCAAAATTGGTTCAGCGATGCATCGAACGTGCCAACTAAAAAATATTAAAAATGATGATGTTATTATTTACGATCGAGCTACATATTTGGGCTTTTTTAAGCCGAGAGAGAGAAGAAAAAATGCGGGTGGAAGAATCGTTTCTATTAATGTAACAGATGAAATCGCCGCGGCAAAATGCGAAATCCATACTCAAGATCGCTTATACACCGATTATTTCAACATGATGAAACTGAAAGATCAATGGTATATCGTAGATAAAATAGCCATAAGTAAACTGATCTCCGAAAATGAAAAATAAGAGACTTTTTTATCTGGTTATTGGAATCATGGCCGTTTCGTATCTCCTTTCGTGCCAAACGAAAAAATCTATAAGTTCTCCTTTTAATCTAAATTCAAGTCCTGTCATTGCTGCAAAAGAAGTAGTTATGCAAGGATTAAAACGTCCCTGGAGTATGGTTTTTCTAACGGAAGAGGATGCGCTTTTGTCAGAAAAGGATGGTCATTTATTAAAAGTGAATTTGAAATCGAAAAGCAAGAAAAGGATCAATGGCTTCCCTCAAGATCTTGCAGATTCATTACTTATCAATATTCATAATTATCCAAAAGGAACATTTCCGAATGATAGTGATGGGATAAAATTGAAGTTTAATGCAGGTATTTTTGATGTGCTTCTTGACCCTGATTTTAATGAGAATGACTTTATCTATGTTTCTTATGTTTCAGAACAGAACAAACAATTTACTACCAAAGTTATTCGGGCTAAATTGATTGATGATAACTTGACTGAAATAGAAACCATTTTGCTGATAAAGCCTTACACGGATGGGCTGTTTCATTTTGGTGGAGGGATGATTTTTGGAGATGATAAGAAACTTTATGTTACTGTCGGGGAAAGATTGTATGGTGATTCCTTACAACCCGCTATGCCTATTGCACAAAATTATCAGGATCAAAGAGGAAAAATTTATAGAATTAATCCAGATGGGAGCATTCCAAAGGATAATCCAGATTTTGGTCCAAATGCAGTGCCAGGACTTTATGCGATTGGCATTCGAGCAGCTCAAGGTTTGACTAAAGATCCTCGTACCGGTAAGATTTGGTTTTCAGAACACGGTACCTATCAAGGAGACGAACTCAACCTACTAGAAAAAGGAAATAACTATGGTTGGCCTATTGAATCTACAGGTCGGTACCGTGGAGGGTACGTTCCTCCAAAAATGAACCGAGAATTTACAAAGCCAAAGTGGTCTTGGTTTAAAACGATCGCACCTACTGGATTAAGCTTTTATACCGGAGTTGAATTTCCCGAATGGAAGAATAATCTAATTGTACCTGGACTTTCTAGAGGAAATTTTTGGCGATTGGTGATCGAAAAAGATGAAATAATAAGTGTTGAAGAATTGTTTATCAATAATCGTCACCGAACTCGAAAGGTAGTGCAGAGTCCTATGGGACAACTTTACATTTTAACGGATGAAAACAATGGAAAAATCATTCGAATTCAGCGAAGAACTCATAGCATGGTTAAATAAATCCCCCCTGATTTAGAGCATAGCATCGATACATTTCATATTATAAAATTTTATAATATGAAATGTATCTCCTATCTTCACTCGTTATAAAATCGTTAAAAACGTATAAAAACGAGTATCTGCAAAACATTTTAGCTCATAATCAAGTATCTTTAGAAAGGAAATATTTTAATTCTATGAATTACAGAAGTTCGCTCATTGTCGCATTAGTTCTCGGAGTTTTGGCCATTGGGGCATTTTACCCAAAAGTTGACGCTCAAGAACGAGAAGGTTTGATTTTATACGCCACTCTAAGTTACTTGGACCAAGTTCATTTTCGTCCAATGCCAATCGATGATGAATTTTCAAAAAAGGTATATGATAACTATTTGAGTTACATTGATCCTGGGAAAAGATATTTGACGCAACAAGATCTAGACCTTTTAAAGGTTCATGAATACAAACTTGATGACCAGGCGACAGCAAGAACGTTTGAGTTTTTTGATTTGTCGCTTGATCTTTTGGATAAGGCTATGGTGAAATCAGAGGAAATGTTTAATGAGGTGATTAAAATGGATTTTGATTTTACAAAGGATGAAACCATTGAATTGGACGCGGAGAAAAAGCAATTTGCTAAAGATGATGTACAATTAAAAGAGTATTGGAGGAAGACCATAAAATATGATATCATTTCTCGATTAAATCGAAAAATTGAAGAACAGGAAGAGCTAAAGGATAATAAGAATAAGAGTGATATTAATCCGGATTTACCAGAATCTGACTTCATTGAGCCGGTGGCAGAAGATGATGCCGAGCCTAAGTCACGTGAAGAGCTAATAAAAGAATCAATTGAAAAAACTAAGGAGTCATTTGATGATTGGTTTGATAGAATGGCCAAACTTCGACGTTCTGATCGTTTTGAATCTTACCTAAATGCAATCACTCATCTGTATGATCCGCATTCAGATTATTTTAATCCTAAAGAAAAGAAGGATTTTGATATCAGAATGGGTGGAAAACTCGAGGGAATTGGTGCCCGTCTTTCTCCAGACGGAGACTACACAAAAGTGGTTTCTATTGTTGCCGGTGGTCCAGCATGGAAAGGGAAAGAACTTGAAGTGAATGATCTCATCATGGCTGTTACTCAAAAAGGTGAGGAGACTTTGGATATCACAGGAATGAGATTGGATGATGTCGTAGACAAAATACGAGGTAAAAAAGGAACCGTTGTAATTCTGAAAACTAAAAAGAAAGATGGTTCAATTGTCGATATAGAAATTGAAAGAGATGTTGTTCAGATCGAAGAGACTTTTGCCAAATCTTTGCTTTTAAATTATACTGATGTAATTGACAATATCGGGTATATCAAATTGCCAAAATTTTATTCCTCTTTCGAGAGAAAGGATGGTAATAGCTGTTCGGTTGATGTTGCTGCCGAAATCGAGAAATTAAAAGATCAAAATGTTAATGGAATTATTCTAGATCTTAGAAACAACGGCGGAGGATCTTTGCGTGATGTAGTTGATATGTCTGGTTTGTTTATCAAATCAGGACCTATCGTTCAAGTGAAATCAAGAATGGATCCACCTCAGATTCAAAAAGATTCTGATCCCGAAGTGAGATACGATGGTCCATTACTTGTCTTGGTCAATGGGTATAGTGCTTCCGCTTCTGAGATATTGGCTGCTGCCCTTCAAGATTATGATAGAGCTGTGATTGTGGGAGGGAATTCCACCTTCGGAAAAGGAACAGTTCAACGATTTTTTGATTTAGATAGAGCCATTAGAGGTAATGATAACTTGAAGCCACTTGGCCAAGTAAAATTAACGCTTCAAAAATTCTTTAGAATAAATGGAGGATCTACTCAATTAAAAGGTGTCGTTCCAGATATTATCTTACCAGATAATCTTCACTATATCGATGTAGGAGAAAAAGAATACGATTTGGCTATGGAGTGGACAGAAATTGAACCTGTACAATACAATCAAGAAATTTTCACAGTTGATAAAAAAGCTCAATTAAAAACTTTGAGCGAGGCTCGTGTACAATCAAATGAAGCATTCAACCAAGTATTAAAAAATGCTCTGCGACTTAAGTCGAATAAAGATGAGACGCAATTGCCGCTTAATTTGGAAAAATTTGATGCTTTCTTTGACGCCAGAGAAGCAGCTGCGGATGAATTTGAAGGATTATTTGAGAAAAAAATTCTAGGTCTCAAAGCGAGTAATATGTCGGTAGACATGGAGAAAGTCAATTTTGACGAGGCTTCAAAAGAAACCAATGATGAATGGTTGAAGGCGGTTGAAAGTGATATTTACTTGGAAGAATCACTGAGAATAATGAAAGATATGATCGGAAAGTAATTTTATATTCTTTTCTTTTTAAAAAGCCTCTTGTTTACGCAGGAGGCTTTTTACATTTATGATTCATTCATTCTTATGCAATTACTTTCATTTGAAAATATTTCAAAATCCTACGGCGAGAAAACGCTTTTTAAGGATTTAAACTTGACCATTAGTAAGGGTCAAAAAATTGGGTTGGTAGCCAAGAACGGAAGTGGTAAGAGTACTTTGCTACGGGTAATCGCAGGTGAAGAATCAGCAGAAGGAGAACTAGCAAAGATTCACATTAGTAAGCATATTAAAATCTCATTCTTAAAACAAGATCCTCACTTTTTATCTGGAGTTAATGTGTTCGATGCTGTTTTTGAAAGCGACTTACCCGCTATCCAAGCAGTTAAGGATTACGAAAAGGCACTCCTTTCCAATGACCCTGATCAAATTCAAGAGGAAATTATTAAAATGGACCAATTGAAGGCTTGGGACATTGAATCCAAAATCAAGGAAGTATTAGGTCAACTGAAGATTACTCGATTAGATCAACAAGTAGATTCATTATCTGGAGGTCAGAAAAAACGTTTGGCTTTGGCCAAAATGATTATTGATCAACCTGATTTTGTGATCATGGATGAGCCGACAAACCATCTTGATCTTGATATGATTGAATGGCTCGAAAAATATCTACAGAGAGCAAACCTTACGATCTTTATGGTAACGCACGATCGTTATTTTTTAGAAAGGATTTGTAATGAAATACTAGAGTTGGATCGTGGAAAGCTTTTTTGGTACAACGGAAATTATTCTGATTTTTTAGAAAAAAAAGCTGCACGCTATCAAAACGATCTTGCTAATCTCGATAAAACCAAAAAGCTATTTAAAAGAGAATTAGATTGGATTCGGCGACAGCCAAAAGCCAGAACTACAAAGGCCAAATCTAGAATTGATAATTTTTATGAAATAGAAGAAGCAGCAAGTGTCAATTTGGAGCAAGACAATATGACGCTCACTATAGAATCGAGCCGATTGGGTTCTAAAATTATTGAGGCGCATGCTATTTCAAAAAGTTATGACGATTTGGTGCTGGTAGATTCGTTTTCTTATAAATTTAAAAAGGGTGAAAAAGTTGGAATTGCTGGGCCTAATGGAGTTGGAAAATCTACATTCTTAAAATTATTAACCAAAGAGATTAGACCGGATGGTGGAAAGGTCGTGATTGGTGATACGGTGGTGATTGGTCATTACAGCCAGGCTGGATTGATTCTCAATGAAGATAAAAGAGTCATTGACGTTGTTAGAGATGTCGCAGAATACCTTCCACTGCCTAAAGGAGGAAAATTAACTGCAGAATCTTTGCTTGAACGTTTTTTATTTCCGCGTCCTCAGCAACAAGTATTTGTTTCTCAATTGTCAGGAGGAGAAAAAAGAAGGTTGTATTTGTTGACGGTCTTAATGGATAACCCCAATTTTCTAATTCTTGATGAGCCCACCAATGATCTGGATATTTTGACGATCAACGTATTGGAAGATTATTTGGCGAGCTTCAAAGGTTGTGTTATGATCGTGTCGCATGATCGTTATTTTATGGATAAAATTGTTGATCATTTATTCGTCTTCGAAGGAAATGGCAAGATCAAAGATTTCAACGGGAATTATACCAAGTATCGAAGGGAACAAAAGGAAAAGAAGACACAAGAATACGAAGCTCGTGTAAAAGAAAAGTCAATACATTCGGCGAAAGCCAAGGATCATGAACTGCCGATTGAACTGAAAAGAAAACTCAGTTACAACGAGAAACGCGAAATGCAGAATATTGAGAGAGAATTGGAAAACATGGAAAAGCGCAAAAAGGAAATTCACGAATTATTCAATGATACCTCTCTAGATGGTGATAAGATTACTGAACTTTCAGTCGAACTCGGAGAAATCCAAAACAGAGCTGAAGAAATTGAAATGCGCTGGTTGGAATTATCTGAATTTTTATAGAGCAATCGGTTTGAAATCACTTTAAAGTTTTTGTTAACTTCAATGGAATAAATTTCAGACGATGAAACAACTACTTTTTTCTATTAGCATAAGCTTATTTTCCTTGCCTCTTTTTGCGCAAAAAACGATCATTCACTGCGGTGGACTGATTGATGGGGTATCCGAGTATATTCAAAAAGAAAAATCTATTATAATTGAAGATGGTAAAATCTTATCCGTTAAAAACGGTTATGAAGAAGCCTTGGGAAAAGAATCTATCATCAATTTAAAATCCTCAACAGTGATGCCGGGCTTGATGGACATGCATGTACATATGGAACATGAATCGAGTCCTAAAAGTTATGAGAATCGCTTTAGGCAAAATGATACGGATGTAGCATTGCAAGCCACGGTTTATTGTGAAAGAACTCTCATGGCCGGGTTTACCACTGTAAGGGATTTGGGTGGGACAGGAGTCAATGTTTCTCTACAAAAAGCTATTGATCGTGGTTTTATCAAAGGACCCAGGATTTTCACTGCTGAAAAAAGTATTGCTACCACCGGAGGACATGCCGATCCATCGAATGGCGTTAAAAAAGAATACATGGGAGATCCTGGCCCAAAAGAAGGGGTCATCAATAGTCCAGAAGAAGCCCGTCAGGCCGTACGTCAGCGCTATAAAAATGGTGCCGATTGTATTAAAATCACTGCGACTGGCGGTGTACTTAGCGTGGCCAAGGATGGGCAAGGTCCGCAATTTACTGTCGAGGAAGTCAGGGCGGTGGTGGACGCAGCCAATGATTATGGTTTTGTCACCGCAGCTCATGCACATGGACCAGAAGGGATGAAGCGAGCTGTGCTAGGAGGAATCCATAGTATCGAACACGGAACCAAAATGAATGAGGAAGTAATGGATTTAATGGTGAAGCATGGTACGTATTTGGTCCCCACCATCATGGCGGGTAAATTTGTTGCCGAAAAAGCGCTGGTTAAAGGGTATTTCCCTGAAGTAATTGTGCCCAAGGCACTAGAGATTGGACCCCTAATTCAAGAGACATTCGGCAAAGCCTACAAAAGAGGAGTGAAAATTGCTTTTGGTACGGATAGTGGTGTATCTGCTCACGGGCAGAATGGAAAGGAATTCTTCTATATGGTCGAAGCTGGAATGCCACCGATTGAAGCCATCTTCAGTGCAACAAAATATGCCTCAGAATTGATGAGAATCAATGATCGTTTGGGATCGATAGAAGTAGGGAAAATAGCGGATATTGTAGCAGTTGATGGTAACCCTTTAGAGAATATTAAGCTGATGGAAGATGTTAGTTTTGTGATGAAGGAAGGGGTGGTGTATAAGCAGTAGATATAGGGATGACGAGATTGAAGAAATCGAGACAAAAAAAAGGAGGCTGTCTCAAATAAAGAGATAGTCTCTTTTTATTTTATCTGGAGTTGTCTAG